>NZ_JBUZNN010000017.1:0-32659 GCF_055326235.1 Tessaracoccus yangjingae
CCTCGATATTTCATGACGGGCGTGTGTGGGGCTGGTCGGCGCCGGTGGCGTCGGGGTTGTTCTGATTCTTGCAGGTGGGTGTGACAAGACCCCGCGTGACGTCTGCGGTGCGGGTTTCCAGGCCGGGAGCTGCCAGATTCAGAGGGTCATGTGGAGGACAGGGTCAGGTGGCTGGTGCCGGGAGGTTTCGGAGTCGGCTGATGCTGTCGATGATCAGCTCGGCCCAGCGGGATCGGTCGCTGAAGTGGACGACGGTGCGGCGGGCTCTTCTGGCGAGGGTCGCGGGGATGGTGTAGAGCCGGTAGCGGAGCCGTTTCGGTTCCCAGCGGCGGGCTTCATGACCGGCCAGCGCCAGCATCGCGCTCCAGGCCTGCAACTCGGAGGCCAGGGCGACGATCTGGCACCAGATCCGATTCTGGTCGAACCCGTGCAACGGGAGGTTGGCCAGGCCTGTGTCTTTCGCGATCCGGATCCGGTCTTCGCAGCGGGCGCGTCGACGATGCCTGAGCTCCAGCTGCTGGAGGGTGCCGAGGGTGGTGTTGGTGGCGAAGGCGGTGAGCCGGTAGCCGTCGACGTCGTCGAACCGCAGCTGAGCGCCGGGGTGGGGCCGTTCTCTGCGGACGATCACCCGCATCCCGGCAGGCCAACCGTCGAGATCCAGCAGTCCGGTGAAGTCAGCAAGATCGGCCCCCTCGCGAGCCTCGCCATCGCTGTTGAGGGCCGGCACCCAAACCCACTCAGGGACCAAGTGGTAGAGGTCGGGGGTGTCCATGGGGAGGGTGAACCCGACCGAGTACGCCACCCTGCGCCCGGTCAGCCACTTGGTGAACTCCTTCGTGCCGCCGGCCCCGTCCGCGCGGATCAGCACGCGGCGTCCGGGCCGCGGGTTCCGGTCGGGGAGCTGCGCGAGAGCTTGTTTGGTGACGGTGATGTGATCGGCGGCGGTGTTCGAACCGGCGTTCCCGGGGCGTAGGTGGACCTCCAGGGCTTCGCCGGTGCCCTCAGGTCCGTGGTCGGCGAACGCCAGCAACGGGTGGAACCCGAAGCCTCGCTTGAACGTCGCAGCCGCGCGCTGCTTCTCCGAATGGGCGGTGATCAACGACGCGTCCAAGTCGATGATCACCGGATCCTCGGCAGTCGACTCGTGGTCGGGGGCATGCTCACCGGCCAGGGCCCAGACCGTGGCGCGGGCCTGCTGCCTAGCTCCCGCGATCGCCTTGATGGCCTTGTCCGCATCCGCAGCGAGGGCCGCGATGAGCCGCGACACAGTCGGATCCGACGCCACCGGGCCGTAGACCCCTGGTTCAGCACGCAGGGTAGCGAGGTCACTCAACGCTTCACCGCCGAGCACCAGCGACACCGCCAGATCACAGACGATCTTGCCTGGGTCGTGGACCGCCAACGGTTTCCGCCACCGAGACAGCGCCTCCGACAGGGCCCGGTCCAGGCCGGCCGCGCGGATGGTTTCGGTCAGCAGGATCCCGCCAGCCTGCCCGACCGCGGTCACCTTCGCGGTATCGACATGAACCCTGGGATACGAGCCGGTACTCTTCACCTCGAAGGTGCTCCTTCTTGTTGGTCGATGTTTCTCTAGACAAGTCACATCATCCCAAGTCAGGGGCACTTTCGCTATCTCAGGCCACTACAGTCCACCCACCGTCATGAAAGCACGAGGTTAGCGCGCCGGAGGGAGGCGGATCCCCCAATCGCGGTGACCTGGGCCTCTGCCACGCATCACCCGCGACGGGTCATATGGGGCGCCGGCCCCTCACCCTCCCGGCAAGCCACGGCCAGCGGACCGGTCCCAGTCGGCCAGCAGCCACACGCTGGCCTCCGCGGCCCGGCGGAGCTGCGCGAAGGTGAGCTGATCCTCGCCGGGGAGCTCGCGCGCCACGCGCTGCACGGCGCCGCCGAGATCCTCCCAGCCGCTCTCCGGCTCAGGGGACGCACCCAGCAGGTGCGGGCCGGGCTGCTGCCCGGTGGCGTCGACGAGGATCTCCTCGAGGAGGCCCGCCTCGATCACGAAGTCGAGTGAGTCTCGGTGCACGCACTCCAGGATGGTCACCGACGTGGACACAGCCACGTGGAGCCGGGGCGCCCGACCCGCATCCGGCCATCCATCGAGGCCGAGCGAGGCACACAGCCGATCGGCCGCCATCGAGGCGGCCAGCAACCGGCGGAAGACGTCGAAGGCCGCGTCCCGCTGCGGCGGACCACCCATGCGCACCTCATGGAGCTCCCGGAGCAACCGCCGGTGGACGACGGCGAAGGCCTCGGGGCCGTGGGTGGCGGGCAGGTGGTTCGGGTTTCTCATGCTCCTGGGCCTTGGCCGGGCGGCCGCCCGAGGACCGGGCTCGGGAGCGACCGCTACGTGGAGGGGAGGACGGTGGGTGCGGCGTCTCCTCGTGGTGGGTGGGTACCTGCCTTGTACCCACAACCCGTCGGCCGAAACACCTACCCGACCGGCCTTCCCGCGGCTCAGAAGAGGAGCGCCAGCGCGGGCTCCTGGAGGATGGAGGCCACGTCGTGCAGGAACCGCGACCCCTGCTCACCGTCGACGATCCGGTGGTCGAACGCCACCGCCAGCGTGGTCACCCACCGCGGCACCACCCTCTCCTCCGCGCCGGAGCCCACCACCCACGGGCGGCGCTCGATGGAGCCCATGCAGAAGATGGCGGACTCGTCGCCGTTGATGATGGGGGTGCCCGCGTCGATGCCGAAGACGCCGACGTTGGTGATGGTGAACGTGCCGTTCGAGTAGTCGCCGGGCTGGAGCTTCCCGTCCCGCGACACCTGCACCAGCTGATTGACCGCCTGGCACAGCTGCAGCAGGCTGAGGTCCTGGGCCGCCTTGATGTTGGGCACCATGAGGCCGCGGGGGGTGGCGGCCGCGATGCCGAGGTTCACGTTGCCGTAGTAGACGATCTCCTGCCGCTCCTCGTCCCACGACGAGTTGAGCTCGGGGTTGCGCGCCAGCGCCAGACAGATGGCCTTGGCGTAGATGAGCAGGGGCGAGACGCGCAGCCCGGTGAACTCCCGGCGCGACTTGAGGGTCTCGACGAAGTCCATCGTGGCGCTGACGTCCACGGTGATCCACTCGGTCACGTGCACGTGCGTGCGGACGGAGCGGACCATGTTCTCGGCGGTCACCTTGCGGACGCCCTTGATCGGCACGCGCCGGTCCGCACGGCCCTGCTGGGGGTTGAACCCGCCCAGACCCTCCGTCGGGCCTTGTCCGCCGCCGAAGCTCGACCCGCTGAACGATGTGCCGGCGTGCGGCTGCCCGGCGCTCCCGGACGGGGCCTCGCCGAAGCGCGGGCCGGACGCCTGGAACGCCGCGTGGTCGTTGAGGATGCGCCCCTGCCTGGGCTGGTCGTCGAGGTAGCGGAACGCCGCGGCCGCCTCGACGTCGCGGCGGGTGATGGTGCCGTCGGGCCCCGTGCCCACCACCGTGCCGAGGTCCACGCCCAGGTCCGCGGCGTACTTGCGCACCGGCGGCTTGGCCCTCGCCGATCCGGGATCCGAGGCCAGCACCAGCTGAGACTCCGACGGCGCCCTGCCCGGGGTGGGCAGGGGATCGCCCTGCGCCTGCGCGTGGACGGCGCCGGCGGGGTGCACCTCGTCGGCGCGGCGCCCCGGCTCGTGCTGGCCGTAGGAGGCGTTCATGGCCTCGGCCGCGGAACCCTTGTCCGTGCCGTGGCCGCGACGTCGCCGCCTCGCGGGGCCGGAGTCCTGGGCGCCGTAACCCACCAGGTTGGGGCCGCCCTCGCTGTCAGCGGGGGGCGGCGCGTCGGCCACGCCGTCGTCGATCTCGACGATGGGGCTGCCCACCTCCACCGTGGTGCCCTCCGCGACCAGCAGCGCCGTCACCGTGCCCGCGTAGGGGGAGGGGAGCTCGACCAGCGACTTGGCCGTCTCGATCTCGACCAGCACGTCGTTGACCTCGATCACGTCACCCGCCGCGACCCTCCATGCCACGATCTCCGCCTCGAGCAGGCCCTCGCCGGGATCCGGCAGCAGGAATTGATGCTTCATCGGGGCTCCTAGTAGGCGAGGGATCGGTCGACGGCGTCGAGGATCCGGTCCACACCGGGAAGGTACTCCTCCTCGACGCGGGCCGGCGGATACGGCATGTCATATCCCGCGACGCGCTGGACCGGGGCCTCCATCACGTAGAAGAGGTCCTCGTGCAGCTTGGCCGCGATCTCGGCGCCCAGGCCGAGGGTCTTCGGCGCCTCGTGGACGACGACGGCGCGCTTCGTGCGGCGCACCGAGGACTCGATGGTCACCCAGTCGACGGGGCTGAGCGTGCGCAGGTCCAGCACCTCCAGGGACGTGCCCTCCTCTGCGGCCAGGGCGGCCGCGTCCATGCAGGTCTTGACCATGGGCCCGTAGGCCAGCAGCGTGGCGTCCGTGCCGTGGCGCACCACCTGCGCCTGGTGCATCGGGGCAGGGCGCGCCGAGAAGTTGACCGTGCCCTTGACGTGGTAGCGGCGCTTCGGCTCGAAGAACACCACGGGATCCTCGGACTGGATGGCCTGCTGGATCATCCAGTAGGCGTCGTTGGCGTTGGAGCAGGTGACCACCTTGAGCCCGGGGGTGTGGGCGAAGTACGCCTCGGGGGATTCGGAGTGGTGCTCGATGGCCCCGATCCCGCCGCCGTAGGGGATGCGGATCACCATGGGCATCGTCGTGTGGCCGCCGGTGCGCATGTGCAGCTTCGCCACCTGGGTGACGATCTGGGAGAAGCCGGGGAACACGAAGCCGTCGAACTGGATCTCCACCACCGGGCGGTAGCCGCGCATGCACAGGCCCACCGCGGTGCCGATGATGCCGGACTCGGCCAGCGGCGAGTCCACCACCCGGTTCTCGCCGAACTCGTCCTGCAGCCCCTCGGTGATCCGGAAGACGCCGCCGAGCTTGCCGATGTCCTCGCCGGCCAGCAGCACCTTCGGGTCCGCCTGCAGCGCCCGTCGCAGCCCCCGGTTGAGGGCCTTGGCCATGGTCAGGGTCTCGCTCATGCGTCCTCCCCGAAGCTCGCCGCGAACTCGGCGTACTCGCGTCGCTGCGCCTCGAGGGCGACGGTGGGCTCGGCGTAGACGGTCTCGAAGAGCCTGTCCATGGTGGTGTTCTCCATCAGGGGGATCGACGCGCGGGCCTCGGCCCCCAACTCCTTGGCCTCGGCGTCGACGGCGGCGAACCACGCGTCGTCGACTGCCCCCTCCGCGCGGAGGTAGGCGGTGAGGCGGGCGATGGGGTCGCGGCCCCGCCACTCCTCCTCGTCCGAGCGCTCGCGGTACTTGGTGGGGTCGTCGGAGGTGGTGTGGGCGCCCATGCGGTAGGTGAACGCCTCGATGAACGCCGGGCCCTCGCCGGCCCGCGCCCGCGCCATGGCCCAGTCGGTGACAGCCTTGACGGCCAGCACGTCGTTGCCGTCCACCTGGATGCCGGGGAAGCCGAAGCCCTGCGCGCGTTGGAACAGCGGGATGCGCGACTGCAAGGCGATGGGCTCCGAGATGGCCCACTGGTTGTTCTGGCAGAAGAACACCACCGGCGCGTTGTAGGAGGCGGCGAACACGTAGGCCTCGTTGACGTCGCCCTGACTGGCCGCCCCGTCGCCGTGGTAGACGATGACGCCGGCGTTCTGATCGTCGTCGTGGTTGCCGACGGCGCCGTCGAGCTGGAGCCCCATGGCGTAGCCGGTGGCGTGCAGCGCCTGGCAGCCGATGACGATCTGGTAGTTCTTGAAGGAGTCGAGCTTCTCCCAGTAGCCCCCGTTGGTGCCGCGGAACAGGGACAGCATGTTGGTGAGCGGGACGCCGAGCACCATGGCGACGGCGTGCTCGCGGTACGAGGGGAACACGACGTCCGCGGGGCGCAGAGCGTGGGCCGATCCCACCTGCGCAGCCTCCTGGCCGATGAGCGGGGTCCAGAGCCCGAGCTCGCCGTGCCGCTGGAGGGCGGTGGCCTCCGCGTCGAAGCGGCGGGCGAGGATCATGTCGCGGAGGTAGCCGACCAGGTCCGCAGTGGTGCCGGTGAACCTGAACTCGTCGTGCTCGACGCGCCGCCCGTCGGGGGTCAGCAGCTGCACCATGTCCTGGCTTTGACCGCGCACGCGGCCTCCTTCCACTAACTTACGCATCCGTAGCTTACGCCAGCGTAGCTTAAGCCTTCGGCCTCTCCGGCATCCATCTTCGCGCCCAACCGGCCGCTCCGGGCCCCTCTCGCATACCTTCCACGCGGCCGCCGCGGACTTCGCATACCTTCGCCGGGACCGCCGCGGACTTCGCATACCTTGGCCGTCTTCGCATACCTCCGGCGCGGCCGCCGCGGACTTCGCATACCTTGGCCGTCTTCGCATACTCAATTGGGTGTGCAAAGACGGCGAAGGTATGCGAAGACGAGCCCACGGGCAGAGCGCCTGTGCGAGGTCGTCGGTGAAGCCTCGGTGACCGCAACGTAAACGACACGAGAACTGCTTGACCAGAGCGCCAGAACCCCCCAGAGTGGGCCAGGACCCATTTGTTTCGCGATGGCCCATTCAGTGCCGACCGCCTCACGCAACGGAGAGACATGTTCATCCTGACCAGGAAGGTCGCGGCCACCGCCGCCGCGACGGCCCTCGTGGCGAGCGGCCTGGTGGCCACCGCCGTCGCCCCCCAGGCTCACGCCGCCCTCCGCGAGTGTGTCGCGGCCAACGCCACCGAGACCGTGACCGTCTTCGCGTTCAATGACTTCCACGGCCGGGTCGTCGACGACTCGAAGCCGCTCAGCGACGCCACCGCCTACCTCGCCGGGCGCCTCTTCACCCCCGTCGAGCAGGCGCGCGTGGCCCAGGGCGACGACAACGTGGCCTTGATCTCCTCGGGCGACAACATCGGCGCCTCGACGTTCGTGTCGATGATCGCCGACGACACCCCCACCCTGGACATCCTCAACGAGGCGGGCGTCGAGGCGTCCACCGTCGGCAACCACGAGTTCGACAAGGGCTGGAACGACCTCGCCGGGCGCGTCGTGCCGGAGGCGCAGGGCTTCGACTACCTGGGCGCCAACGTCTACGACAGGGGCACCACCACGGTGGCCGCCCCGCTCGAGGAGTACGCCATCCTGGAGAAGGCCGGCCTGAGGATCGCCGTCGTGGGCGTGGTCACCAGCGACCTCCCCTCCCTGGTCTCCCCCGCCGGCATCGCCGACCTGACCATCGGCAACCCCGTCGAGGCCATCAACCGGGTCACCGACGAGCTGCTGGACGGCGACGCGGCCAACGGCGAGGCCGACGTGGTGCTCGCCTCGCTGCACGAGGGCGCCGCGCTGTCGTCGCAGACCGCCGAGGCCAACGCCGCCGCCAGCGCCGCGTTCGACGAGATCTACCGCGACATCGATCCCCGGGTGGAGGCCATCTTCAACGCCCACACCCACCAGCGCTACACGTTCAGCACCGCCGACGGCCGCCCGATCATCCAGGCCGGCTCATACGCCTCGCACCTCGGCAGGCTGGACCTCGTGGTGGACACCACCGCCAAGGGCGTGTGCTCGGCGGCCTCCTCCACCGTCGCAGCCGCCGCCACCTCCGACGAGTCGCTGCCCGCCATCAAGGCCGTCAACGACATCGCCCGCGCCGCCTACGACGTCGCGATGGTCGAGGGCGCGCAGGTGGTGGGCGAGTCCTCCGCCGCGATCTCCACCCCCGGCACCGGCAACGCCGACACGCGCAACACCGAATCGCCGATGTCCAACCTGGTGGCAGAGATGTTCCACGAGGTGCTCGGCGGCGGAGACGACGAGTTCATTGGCCTCCAGAACCCGGGCGGCACCCGTGACTCGTTCAACGCCGGCGACGTGACGCTCCGCGAGGCCGCGCTCACCCTGCCGTTCGCCAACTCGTTGTTCACCACCCAGGTCACCGGGGCCCAGTTCACGAAGGTCCTCGAGCAGCAGTGGCAGCGGAACCTGGCCGGGGTGGTCCCCTCGCGGGCGTTCCTCCAGCTCGGCCTGTCGAAGAACGTCACCTACACCTACGACGAGTCGCTCCCCGAGGGCTCGCGGATCACGTCGGTGAGCATGAACGGCGCCCCGATCGACCCGGCGAAGCTCTACACGGTCGGCGGCGGCTCGTTCCTGATCAGCGGTGGCGACAACTTCCACGAGCTCGCCAAGGGCGTGAACACCCGCGACACGGGCCGCGCCGACCTTGAGGCGTGGACCACCTGGATCGGCGAGCAGGGCCTGCTGTCCCCGGACTACTCCAAGCGCGGGGTGTCCGCCAAGCTCGCCGCCGGCGCCCTCGTCGAGGGTGGCGCGGCGCTGACCTTCTCGTTCGGGGCGCCGCTAGCCGGCGGCGTTGCACCGCAGACGCTCGACATGTACCTGCTCGAGGGCGAGAAGGTCTCGCCTCCGCTGGCGAACACGACCATCGCCGCCTTCCTCGGCGACGTGCAGGTGGGCTCCGGCACCGTGACCGACGGCGCGGGGACCGCCAGCGTGCGGCTGCCCAAGGGCACCGCCGTGCCGGCCGGCGCGCAGACGCTCCGCTTCGAGGTGTCGGCGTCGGGCACGGAGATCTTCGTGCCGGTCGACGTCGAACTGGTCGACGATGGCACTGACGGTGGCACTGACGGAGGGACCGACGGCGGAACTGACGGCGGCAAGCCGACGCCTCCCCCGGTTCGGCCGGGCTTGCCGTCCACTGGCAACTGACAGCCCACACGACGGGGGGCCGGGTGTCTCACCCGGCCCCCCGTCGTCGTTGAGCCTGACACGGCTGTCGCTGGCGGCGGTTGAGCCTGACACCGCTCTCGCTGGCGGCGGTTGAGCCGGAAACCCAGGTCAACTCACGAATCACCAGATTTGAACGCTCCAAGCGCGTTGAGGGCCGTTTCAGGCTCAACGCACCCCGCCAGAAGCCGTGTCAGGCTCAACGCACCCCACCAGAAGCCGTGTCAGGCTCAACGCACCCCACCAGAAGCCGTGTCAGGCTCAACGCGACGGCGGGGGTCAGCCGGCGGTTGGGCGGGGGTCAGCCGGCGAGGGTGGCCACCAATACGGCCTTGATGGTGTGCATCCGGTTCTCGGCCTGGTCGAAGACCACGCTGGCCTCCGACTCGAACACCTCGTCGGTCACCTCGACCCCCTCGATCCCGAACTCCTCCTTCAGCCCGCGACCCACGGACGTGTGCAGGTCGTGGAAGGCCGGCAGGCAGTGCAGGAACTTCACGTCGGAGTTGCCGGTGGCGCGCATCAGCTCGGCGTTGACCTGGTACGGCCGCAGCAGCTCGATCCGCTCGGCCCACACCTCCTTCGGCTCGCCCAGCGACACCCACACGTCGGTGTAGACGAAGTCCACCCCCGCGACACCGGCGGCCACGTCGTCGGTCACCGTGATCCGCGCCCCCGTCGTCCGGGCCAGGCGGCGCGCCTCGGCCACAACGGAGTCGGAGTTCTGCTGCGACACGGGTGCCACCATCCGCACGTCCATGCCCATGAGCGCGCCGCTGATCAGCAGTGAGTTGCCCACGTTGTTGCGCGCGTCGCCGAGGAAGGCGAACGAGATCTCCTCCAGCGGCTTGCCGCAGTGCTCGATCATCGTGAGCTGGTCGGCGAGCATCTGGGTGGGGTGCCAGTCGTCGGTGAGCCCGTTGTAGACGGGCACCCCCGCGTGGGCTGCGAGCGTCTCGACGACGTCCTGGCCGGAGCCGCGGTACTCGATGCCGTCGTACCAGCGGCCGAGGACGCGGGCCGTGTCGGCCGCCGACTCCTTGTGCCCGATCTGGGAACCCGATGGGTCGAGGTACGTCGTCATCCCGCCCTGCTCCGCCACCGCGACCTCGAACGCGCAACGGGTGCGCGTGGAGGTCTTCTCGAACAGCAGGGCCACCTTCCTCCCGACGAGGCGGCGCTCCTCGCGGCCCTCGCGGCGCTGCAGCTTGAGCTCGGCGGCCAGGTCGAGGAGCCCTCGCCACTCGTCGGGGGTGAAGTCCAGTTCCTTGAGGAAGCTGCGGCCCTGCAGGCTCATCGTCGGCGCCTTTCGCTCGCGATCGGGAGGAGCACACAGGGTACCGCGAGGCCGCCGCGGCCCGGCCGCCCGGGTCAGACGGCGCGCGCGTGCGCGACGAGCCGGTCGAAGCCCGCGTCCAGCTCCGGATCGACCACCTGCCGGTCGGGGTGGGCGTCGTACCAGGCGATCTGCTCGGCCACCGCCTCGTCGTAGGTGATCGTCGGGTTGAACTCCGGCACCAGAGCGCGCAGCTTGGAGCAGTCGAACACCATGGAGTGCGCCTTGTCGCCGATCAACCCGTCGCCCACCTCGGGCAGGGCCCGGGCGATGGTCTCCGACGCCACGTGCACCAGCTCGGGCGCCGCGACACCCGCGGCCCGCGCCAGCCAGGTGTAGATCTGGTCCCAGGTGGGCGCGTGCGTGCCCATGATCTGGAAGCTGTCCCCCACGGCCGCCGGATTGCCGAGCAGGCCGACGAAGCCGACGGCGAAGTCGTCGGAGTGCGTCAGGGTCCACTGGGTGGTGCCGTCGCCGTGGACGACCACCGGCTTGCCGGCGCGGAACCGGGCCACGTCGGTCCAGCCGCCGGTGGTGGGGATCAGCGTCCTGTCGTAGGTGTGGGACGGGCGCACGATGGTGGCCGGGAAGCCGTGGTCGCGGTACTCGGCCACCAGCAGGTCCTCGCAGGCGATCTTGTTGCGCGAGTACTCCCAGAACGGGTTGCGCAGCGGCGTCGACTCGGTCACCGGCATCCTCGACGGCGGCGTCTGATAGGCCGACGCCGACGAGATGAACACGTACTGTCCGGTGCGACCGGCGAAGCGGGCGACGTCGCGGGCCACGTGGTCCGGGGTGAACGCGAAGAACTGGGCCACGGCGTCGAACTCACGCTCACCGAGGGCGGCGTCGACGGCGGCGTCATCGTGCACGTCCGCGACCAGCGTCTCCACCTCTGCCGGGAGCGACCGGACGCCGGAGCGGCCGCGGTTGAGGACGGTGACGCGGTGCCCGAGCCGCACGGC
Source organism: Tessaracoccus yangjingae (assembly GCF_055326235.1). Taxonomy (NCBI): domain Bacteria; kingdom Bacillati; phylum Actinomycetota; class Actinomycetes; order Propionibacteriales; family Propionibacteriaceae; genus Tessaracoccus; species Tessaracoccus yangjingae. Next base: position 11,017 of record NZ_JBUZNN010000017.1, read on the forward strand.
CCGGGTCACGCTGGCGTGGCTGATGATGCCGCTTCCGCCGATGAACAGAAGGTCCTGGGGGTTCCGGGTTGTCATGCCCGCATCCTGCCACCTGACCCGGCGGTGCGTCAGCGCCGCGACACCGCCAGGAGCACGCCGTCGACGGCGGCCTCGATGTCGGCCAGCGTCCGTTCGAAGCCCTCCTCCGTGCCGTACCAGGGGTCGATGAGCGCCTCACCTGTGGGCTTGTCCGGGTTGAAGTCGTTGATCAGCGCGATGTTGGTGGCCCCGGGCGCGATCCGCAGCAACCGGTCCACGTGCAGCTGCTCGGCGGCGATCACCAGGTCTGCCGTCTTGATCTGGGCGGCTCCGATCTTGCGGGCGGTGTGCCCGGAGGCGTCGTAGCCGGCCCGCTCCAGGGTCCGGGCGGCGCGGGGGTCGATGGGGTTGCCCACCTCCTCGCTGGAGACGCCGTAGCTCTCGATCCTGATGTCGAGACCCTGCTGGTCAGCGCGGCGGCGGGCCACCCGCTCGGCCATCGGGGAGCGGCAGATGTTGCCCCAGCAGACGAAGAGAACCGTGGTCATGGCGGACACCATACCCACGCGAGTCGGGAACGCCGAGCCGTGGTGATGGTGGGTAGGATGAACCCCTGAGGCGGCGAGAGCGATGGGGGCTGATCATGCAGATCCTGGTGGTTGATGATGATCAAGCGGTGCGTGATTCGCTCGCCCGCTCGCTGACCTACACCGGCGACGACGTGCAGACGGCCGCGGACGGTATCGAGGCCCTTGCCAAGCTGGTGAGCTACACCCCCGACGCGATCATCATGGATGTGATGATGCCGCGCCTCGACGGCCTCGAGACCACCCGGATGCTGCGCGACGGCGGCAACGACACCCCCATCCTCATCCTCACCGCACGGGACGCCGTCGGGGACCGCGTGGACGGGCTGGACGCCGGCGCAGACGACTACATGGTCAAGCCGTTCGCCCTCGACGAGCTCCTCGCGCGCCTGCGCGCCCTCACCCGCCGCTCGAAGCCGGCGGCAGAGGCGGAGTCGAAGGTGCTCACCTTCCAGGACGTCACGCTGGACACCCAGCACCGCGAGGTGACCCGGGGTGGGCAGCACATCTCACTGACCCGCACCGAGTTCGCACTGCTGCAGGTGTTCATGGAGAACCCGCGGCGGGTCATGGAGCGCAACACGCTGCTCAACGAGGTGTGGGGCTTCGAGTTCCCCACCACCGCGAACTCGCTCGAGGTCTACATCGGCTACCTGCGCCGGAAGACGGAGACGGGTGGCCGCCCCCGGCTCATCCACACGGTGCGGGGGATCGGCTACGTCCTGCGTGAAACTCCCCCGTGATCGGGAGTTGGTGGATCCGGATCCGCCGCGGCGTCGGCCGCCTCGTCAGTGGCCAGTCCCTGCAGTGGCGGCTGGCCCTCCTCACGGGCATCAGCGTCGCCCTGTCGGTGGTGGTCATCGGGGCCACGTCGTACGGCGTGACGCGCTGGTCGCTGCTCGAGCAGCTTGACCGCGAGCTGGTGGGCGTGGCTCAGACAGCCTCTGCGGCCATCTCGTCGAACGTGTCGAACATGGGCGGGTTGTCGGCGGACCTGCTGGGCTCGTCGAACGGCCTCCTGGCGCTGGTGGCGGCCGACGGCCTGGCGAAGCAGGTCCCTGGGCAGCCCGTCGCGCTCCCCGCGGGCGCGGAGGAGATCGCGGTGGCGCGGATGCAGACCGGGTCCTCGGCCCGCACGCTGGACGCCGACGGCACCACCTACCGCGTGGTGTCCGTGCCGATGACGGTGGACGGCGCGTTCTACGCGGTGATGTACGGGCGGCCGACGGTGGCGCTGGAGTCCACGCTGTCGTCGCTGTGGCTGTCGCTGCTGGCGGCGGGCGCGCTGGGCGTGGTGACCACCACCCTGGCCGCGCTGTGGGCCGCCCAGGCGGTGCTGGCCCCGGTGAGGCGCCTGTCGCAGGCGGTGAAGTCCGTCACCCAGACGGACCAGCTCAACCCCATCCGGATCTACGGCCGCGACGACCTCGGTGAGCTGACCAAGTCGTTCAACCTGATGCTGCGCTCGCTGCAGACGTCGCGGGAGCAGCAGCGCCAGCTCATCGCCGACGCCGGCCACGAGCTGCGCACCCCCCTGACGTCCATGCGCACCAACATCGAGCTGCTGCTGGCCGACGACACCTCCGGCATGCTCCCCGAGGGCGCCCGATCGGTGATCCTCGGGGACGTGGCGGCCCAGCTGGGCGAGTTCTCGGCTCTGGTGGGAGACCTCGTCGCCCTCACCCGAGACGACCACCTGCTGCGGCCCCACGAGCCCCTGGACATGGCCGAGGTGACGGAGTCCGCCATCGAGCGCGCCCGCCGTCGAGGCCCCAACATCACCTTCGACGTGTCCCTGGAGCCCACGCCGGTCATGGGCGATCCGTCGACGCTGGAGCGGGCCATCACCAACCTGCTGGACAACGCGGTGAAGTTCTCGCCCTCGTACGGCACCATCGTCGTCACGCTGGAGGACGGCACCCTCACCGTCGTCGATGAGGGCCCGGGCATCGCCGACGAGGACCTCCCGCTCATCTTCGACCGCTTCTACCGCTCGGACAGGGCGCGCAACACCCCCGGCACCGGCCTGGGGCTCTCGATCGTGGACCACACGGCGCGCGTGCACGGCGGGTCGGTGCGCGCCAGCAACGACCCGGACCGGGGCGCCAAGTTCGTCATGCGGCTGCCGGTGATCGCCGAGGCCACCGAGACCGTGCAGTGAGGCCCGTGCGGTGAAGGCTCTGACCCCCGCGCAACGGCGCGGGCTGTCCGTGGGCGTCGCGACGGGGTTGTACGGGATCTCGTTCGGGGCGTTGGGTGTCGCGGCGGGGCTGTCCGTGGCCCAGGCGTGCGCGTTGAGCCTGTTGATGTTCACCGGAGGGTCGCAGTTCGCCTTCGTGGGCGTGGTGGGCGGGGGCGGGGCGCTGGCGTCGGCGACGGCGGCCGCCTCCCTGCTGGGGGTGCGCAACGCGGTGTACGGGGTCACGGCCAACGCGATGCTCCGGCCGCACGGCTGGCGCCGGTTCGCGGCGGCACACCTCACCATCGACGAGTCGATCGCGACGGCCTCGGCAGCGGAGGACGCGAACGAGGAACGACGGGGGTTCTGGGCAGCCGGTGTCGCGGTGTTCGCGCTGTGGAACCTGTTCACCCTGGTGGGGGCGCTGCTGGGTGACGCCCTCGGCGATCCCAAGGCGTGGGGGCTCGACGGCGCCGCGGTCGCGGCCTTCCTGGGCTTGCTGTGGCCGCGGCTGCGGGGGCGCGAGCCTGTCGCCGTCGCCGTGGTGTCGGCGGTGGTGACGGTGCTGGTGGCTCCCCTGGTTCCGGCCGGGATCCCGATCATCGTCGCCGCCGGTGTCGCGGTGGCGATGACGCTGGCCCGGCCTCGGGGCGCGACGAGCGTTGCGCAGCCGATCGACGCCGATAAGGACTCCCGACCATGAGGGGCCGCGCGCCCGGCGCCGTTGAGCCCATCCCTGCCGGGAAGGATCCCCGATCATGACGATGTGGCTGTGGATCCTCGCCGCCTGCGCCATCGCCTACGCGACGAAGCTGGTCGGCTACCTGCTGCCGGAGCGCTGGATGGAGAGCCCCTGGGTGACCAGGCTGTCCCATGGCGTCACCGTCGGCCTGCTCGCCTCCCTGGTGGCCACCAACGCCTTCATCACCGGCACGGCCGTCGCGCTCGACGCCCGCGTCGTCGCGCTGCTCGCGGCCGGGGTGGCGCTCGTCCTGCGCGCCCCGTTCCTCGCCGTCGTGGTGATCGGAGCCGCCGCCGCGGCCCTGGCCCGGCTGGCGGGCCTCGCCTGAACCGTCAGCGATGTCCACACCCTTGTCCACAGGTGTGCACAAGTTACGGCCGTGTAATTCACCGGTGCGCCGCCCTGGCGACCAACCCGCCGGAGGCGGGGCTGGCCGGCGGATCTGGTGCCGACTACGACACCACATCTGCCACCTAGCGTCGGCGCAGGCATCCCCGTCCCGATGTGGACGTGCCAGGTCGCCGATTTGGTGCGCCGCAGGCAGAACATGATCAACCTGTCTCTCCCCACGTGCTCCACCACAGGACGGCTCCGACGAGCAACAACGCTCCGGCTAGGGGTGTCAGTGCCGGCCCGGGTGCTCGGGCACCGCTACCTGCGATGGAGGACCTGACGAAAGTAGGCAATCCCGCGCCGTGCGGCGTGGCGAAGTCCGGCGACTGTTAGCTTCCGGTCACGGGAATGCCGGGCTGACAAGGATGGTTGTCGGCCTCTCCGCCTCACCCACAGCGAAAGGTCCCCCGATGTCTCCACGGTCCGCAACGTTCGCGCCGCTCGCCCTCCTCATGAGTCTCGTGGTCGCCGCCACCAGCCTCGGCGTCGTCGCGTACACCCCGCCGGCGGTCGCCTCCCCCACCTGGCAGGTCACCTTCCGCGATGACTTCAGCGGCAGCGGCCTGCCGAACCCAGCGCACTGGCAGCTCACCCTGGGCACGTCCTACCCCGGCGGGCCGGAGAACTTCGGCACCGGCGAGATCCAGACCATGACCGCCGATCCCAGCAACGTCGACGTGCGCAACGGCAACCTGTACATCACGCCGCAGCGCGACTCGGCCGGGGCCTGGACCTCGGCCAGGGTCGAGTCCGTTCGCGCCGACTTCAAGCCGCCGGCCAACGGCGTGATGCACGTCGAGAGCCGGCTGCAGATGCCCAACGTGACCGGCCTCGAGGCCCGGGGCTACTGGCCGGCGTTCTGGATGCTCGGCAGCCCGTACCGCGCCGACCGGTGGTCCTGGCCGAGGATCGGCGAGGTCGACATCATGGAGAACGTGCAGGGCCTGAACTGGACCTACAACGTGCTGCACTGCGGCGAATGGGGCAAGGCGCCCTGCAACGAGCCCGAGGGCATCAACAACGGCGACGCCAACAACAACGGGGCCCCCTGCCTGGTGACCACGTGCCAGGAGGCCTTCCACACCTACGGGTTCGAGTGGGACACCTCCGGCGCCGTCGACCAGATGCGCTGGTACCTCGACGGTGCGCAGACCTTCTCGGTGGCCGAGACGGACGTCACCCCGACGATCTGGAACGAGATCTCCCAGCACGCCGGGTACTTCATCATCCTCAACGTCGCGATGGGTGGCGCCTTCCCCAACAAGCTCAACCCCGGCGAGGCCGGCCCGCTCCCCTCCACGCGTCCGGGGGTCCCGATGGTGGTCGACTACGTCGAGGTCAAGTACTCCGGCGGAGAGAGCCAGCCGAGCCCCACGCCCACCGCCTCCCCTGCCCCTTCGACGTCCCCGGCGCCCACCACGTCACCCGCACCCACCACCTCCCCCAGCCCCACACCCTCCACCCCACCAGGCTCAGGCCCCTCGAACCTGCGGGTCACCGGCACGACGGGCAACAGCATCACCCTCGGCTGGGACGGACCTGACGGCAGCTACGACGTCCTGCGCTCGGGAGTGCGGATCGCCACCGTGACTGGGCGGACCTTCACCGACCTCGGCCTCCTGCCCGACACGCCCTACCTGTACTCGGTGCGCGCCGGAGGGATCACCACCCCCGTCCTCACCGCGACACTCGGCTCCCAGCCCGGAACCAGCGCCACCCCGACGCCCACCTCCGCGCCCTCCCCCACCGCGACCCCGACGGGCGGCGCTCCCAGCAACCTCCGGCTGGCCGGCACCACCCCGAGCACGGTGACCATCGCGTGGGACGGCCCCGTCGGCGTCGAGTACCAGATCCTGCGGTCCGGCATCCAGATCGCGACGTCGACCACGCGCACGTTCACCGACGGCGGCCTCATGCGCGCGACCCCCTACCTCTACTCGGTCCGCTCGGGCGGCGTTACGACCCCCGTGCTGACCGTCGTCATTCCCTGATCGGGGGCGTGCCGCCCGGATACGATGGAGGAGTCCAACGACGGACGGCACAACCTTCAAGGGAGCTGTGATGGCATCCGTAGAGAACGACCTCGCCAGGATCAAGGGCATCGGACCGAAGTACGCCGAGATGTTGAAGAGCATCGGCGTGGACTCGGTCAAGGAGCTCCGGCACCGCAACCCCGAGCACCTCAAGGAGATGATCGAGACGCGCCACGGCCCGGTGATCGGCCTCTCGCTGGCCGAGTGCCAGGACTGGGTGGATCAGGCCAAGGCACTCGACGCCTGAGAGAATCGGGCCTCACACCACGACGGGAGACTCCATGACCCAGGCGGCAACCACCAGCACGACAGTGGCCGGTCTGATGGACGAGCTGAGGGCCATGGAGGACCCGAAGATGCGGGCCATCAACGAGCGGCACGGCGACCACCACGGCGTGAACCTCACCAGGCTGCGCGCCGTCGCGAAGCGGGTAAAGGGCAACCATGAGCTCGCCGTCGAGCTGTGGTCCACCGGCGATTCAGCCGCCCGGCTCCTCGCCCTGCTCATCTGCCGGCCGAAGCAGTACTCACTCGACGAGCTGGACGCGATGCTGCGTGACGCGGGCGGCCCGAAGGTGCAGGACTGGCTGATCAACTACGTGGTCAAGAAGAGCCCACACGCGGAGGCGCTGCGCCCGGCCTGGTTCGCTGACGCTGACCCCGTCGTCGCGAGCGCCGGCTGGGCGCTGACCAGCGAGCGGGTGGTGCGGAGCCCCGAGGGCCTCGACCTGCCCGGGCTGCTGGACCAGATCGAGGCGGAGATGGCGGAGGCGCCGGACCGGCTGCAGTGGGCGATGAACTACTGCCTGGCGCAGATCGGCATCGAGAACCCGGATCTGCGGGAGCGCGCCGTCGCGATCGGCGAGCGCCTGGGCGTGCTGCGGGACTACCCGACGGCGCCCGGCTGCGTCTCGCCGTTCGCGCCGATCTGGATCGCGGAGATGGTGTCGCGGAAGAAGGCCTAGCCGCGCCGGTCACCTGCCGGCGCGGAGCCCGGTCACGGACGGGCCCAGTCACACCGTGCGAGGCAGGTGGCTCAGACGCCGAGCTTGCGAGTCAGCCCTGCCGCTCCTCGACGGCCGGCAGTGACACCGTCGCCCGCAGCCCGCCCAGCTCCGACTCCCCCAGGGTGACGTCGCCGCCGTGGTCGCGGGCGATCTCGCGGGCGATGGCCAGGCCCAGGCCGCTGCCGCCCGCCTCGCGCTCGCGGGCCTCGTCGAGCCGCACGAACCGCTCGAAGACGCGCTCCCGGTCCGCGGCCGGGATGCCCGCGCCGTCGTCCTCCACCACCACCTCCCCGTCCGCGACACTCACCCGCACCAGGCCCCGGGCGTGCCGCGCCGCGTTCTCCACCAGGTTGCGCACCACGCGGCCGACGGCGGGGCCGTCGACCCACGCCGTCCCGCTTCCCCGCACCTCCACCGCGACACCGGTCCGCCCTCCGGCCACCGCATCGTCGACGAGCCCCGTCAGGTCCGTCGCCTCCCGCCGCGACCCCGTCGCCCCCACCCGCGCCAGCAGCAGCAGGTCGTCCACCAGCGCCTGCATCCGCAGCACCTGGGGCGCGAGCTCGGCGGCCAGCTCGCCGCTCGTGAAGGCGGCGGGGTGCGCCTCCGCCACCTCGACGACCGCCCTGAGCGACGAGATCGGCGAGCGCAGCTCGTGCGCCGCGTCCTCGACGAACCCCCGCTGCCGGGCGGCCGCCCGGTCCAGGCGGTCCAGCATCTCGTTCAGTGTCCGCGCCAGCGCGCCCAGCTCGTCGTCGGCGGCCGGCACGGGCAGCGCCCCCGGACCGCCCTCGCGCGCCACCCGGGCGGCGGCCACCCGCAGCTGCTCCACGGGCCTGAGCGCTCGGCCGAGCGCGAGCCAGATCACGCCCGCCAGGAGCAGCGTCAGCGTGGGCACCACCCCCACCAGCGACACCCGCAGCGCGCGCAGCACCCCCTCCACGTCGCGCAGCGGCAGCGCCACCACCACCGTCACGGGCTCACCCCGCCACTCGGCGGCCTGGGCCACCACCCGCGCCCGCTCGTCGTAGGCGGTGCGCATGGTCGCCGGGCCGTCCGCGAGCGCGGCCAGATCCGACTGCGACACGAGCGGCAGCGTCCTGCTCGCGTTGGCTGAGCTGGCCACCACGAGCCCGTCGGCGTCGAGCACCTGGGCGATCTCGCCCGCCTCGGCCACCGGAAGAGGATCGGGGAGCCGGTCGTCGGCAACCAGCCGCGACACCGTCAGTCCGCGCGCCGCAGCGGCCTCGTCCAGCGCGGCCACCCGGCTGGCAGACACCACCGACGACAACGCCACCGCCCCCAGCGACAGCCCCACCGCCAGCAGCCCCGCCGTCACCAGGGTGAGCCGGAGCCGCAGCGAGAGCCCGCCCCACCGTCGACGCTCCCCGGGCACGACGATCAGCCCACCACTCGGTAGCCGGCGCCCCGCACGGTGGCCACGACGTCTCGGCCCAGCTTCCGCCGCAGGTAGCCCACGTAGACCTCCACCACGTTGAGGTCCTCGCCGGTGCCGTCCCACACGTGGTCGCGCAGCTCCACCTTCCCCACCACCCGGTCCGCGTGCCGCATGAGGTACTCCAGCAGCGCCAGTTCGCGGGCGGTGAGCTCGACGGGGTGGCCGTCCAGGGTCACGGTGCGCGCGGAGGGGTCCAGCACCACCGCCCCGACGGCGAGCAGCGGCGGCCGCGCCTCCGCCGGCCTGCGCACCAGCGCCCGCAGCCGGGCGACCAGCACCACGAACGAGAAGGGCTTGGTGAGGTAGTCGTCTGCGCCCAGGTCCAGGGCGTCGGCCACGTCGTACTCGCCGTCCTTGGCGCTCAGCATGAGCACCGGCGTCCACACCTGGCGCTCGCGCAGGGCCGACACCACCGCGTAACCGTTGCGCCCGGGCAGCATCACGTCCAGCACGACGGCGTCGTAGTCGCCGTGCGTGGCCAGCGAGAGGCCCGTCTCGCCGTCGTGCGCGACGTCCACCACGAACCCCTCCGCAGCCAGACCGCGCTGCAGCGCCCGGGTGAGCCCCCGCTCGTCGTCGACCACCAGTACCCGCACGCCCCCATCCTGCCAGCGGGTCCCCCGCCGGGGCGGCGGCTCTCAGCGTCCTCTCAGCGACCCCGGTCTAGCGTGGGCCCATGACCGAACGCCGCTCCGCCCTTCGCACCCCCTGGATCGCCCCGATAGCCGTGGCCGGCGTCGTCGCCGTCGGACTCCTCGCGCAGCCGCTACTCGCCTCCGGCGAGGGCAGCAACCTGCCGGACCTCACCGCCGAGGAGCTTGTCGCCAAGGTCATGGACGCCGAGCCGCAGGCCATGTCCGGCACCGTGGTGCACACCGCGCGCCTCGGCCTGCCCGACCTCCTCTTCACCGAGGCCACCGGGGCCGACCCGATGTCCCTGCTGGGCGGCAGCTCCACGCTGCGGCTGTGGACCGACGGCGCCGAGCGGGCCCGCGTCTCCCTGCTGGGCACCATGAGCGAGTACTCCGTCGTGGCCGACGGCACGGACGTGTGGACCTACTCCAGCTCCGACGACGAGGTGGTCCGCTACACCGTCAGCGACGCGGACCGCGCCCGCCTCGAGGCGATGGGCGAGGAGGCCCGCGAGGAGGCGCTGGCGAAGCAGGCCGAGCTGCCCACGCCTCAGGAGGCCGCCGCGGAGGTGCTGGCGAAGGTGGAGGAGCACTCCACCGTCCGGGTCGACTCGCAGGTCTCCGTCGCCGGCCGCGACGCCTACCAGCTCGTGATCACCCCGGACACCGACGGCACCCTGGTGGACCACGTGGTGCTGGCCGTCGACGGCGAGACCATGACCCCGCTGCGGGTGCAGACCTGGAGCACGCAGGACGAGACGGCGCCCGCCGTCGAGGTGTCCTTCACCGACGTGGACTTCAGCGCGCCGGCCGAGTCGGTGTTCGAGTTCTCCACCCCCGCCGGCGCCACCCAGCGCGACGTCGTGGTCCCGCTCCCGGCTGAGGGCACCGAGATGCCCGCCCACGAGGGCGAGCACCAGATGCCCACCGTCATCGGCACCGGCTGGGAGTCGGTCGTCGAGCTGACCGGGGTGGACATGGGCGCGCTGCTGGCCGGCACCCCGGGCTCCATGGGCGGGCTGCCCGAGGACTTCACCGGGTCCGAGGAGGCCAAGGACCTCATGGAGGAGTTCAAGCCCGAGCACGGGGGCGGCATGGACCTCGACACCGGCGCCCTGTTCGAGGAGCTCACCACGGAGGTGCCCGAGGGCAGGCTGCTCAGCTCCACGCTGCTCAGCGTGCTGGTGACCGACGACGGGCGGGTCCTCGTGGGCGCGGTCCCCGCCGAGACCCTGCGCGCGATGGCGTGAGCGCCCCCGCGATCCGCACCGAGGGGCTCACCAAGCGGTTCCGGTCCGGCCAGGTGGCCGTGGACGGGATCGACCTGGTGGTGCCCCGCGGCGCCGTCTACGGCTTCCTCGGCCCCAACGGGTCGGGCAAGACCACCACCATCCGCATGCTGCTGGGCCTTGTCCAGCCGACGGCGGGCGCCGCCTGGCTCCTGGAGCGGCCCATGCCCGAGAGCGGCGGCGAGGTGCTGCCGCGGGTGGGCGCCCTCGTCGAGGGTCCCGCGTTCCAGCCGTACCTGAGCGGGCGGGCCAACCTGGTCCGCCTCGACGCCTGTGACGCGACGGCGGACCCGGCCACCTCCCGGGCCCGGATCGACACCGCCCTGGAGCGCGTGGGCCTGACCGCGGCCTCCGGCAAGCGGTACCGCCAGTACTCGCTGGGCATGAAGCAGCGCCTCGGCCTGGCCGCCGCCCTGCTCCGCCCCCGCGAGCTCCTCGTCCTCGACGAGCCCACCAACGGCCTGGACCCGCAGGGCACCCGCGAGGTGCGGCACCTCATCCGCGAGCTCGCGGCGGAGGGCTCCACGGTGCTGGTGTCCTCCCACCTCCTGGCGGAGATCGACCAGGTGTGCTCGCACATCGGGATCATGGGGCAGGGCCGGCTCCTCGCCCAGGCGGAGCGGCACGAGCTGGCCGCCGACGACGACCCGCGGATCGTGGTGACCACCACCGTCGACGGGGTGGCCGCGGCGCGCGACGTGCTCGGGGCCCTCGGGCTGGCCGAGGTCGCCGTCGACGGCGTGGAGCTGCAGGCCCGGCTGGGCGCGACCCCGCCGGAGCGGGTGTCGTCGGCACTGGTGCATGCGGGCGTGGACCTCGTCGGGCTCGAGGTCCGCCGTCGGAGCCTGGAGCAGCTGTTCGTGGAACTGACCGGGGAGGGCTTCGATGTCGCGCGCTAGGGGTTCCTTCGGGAGGCTGCTGCGCAGCGAGCTGCGCCTCCTCTTCGGGCGGCGCCGCACGCTCGCGCTGCTCGCCGGGCTGGCGTTGGTGCCGGTGCTGCTCTCCGTGGTGCTGTTCATCGCGCAGGGCTCCGGGCTCGAGGGCCAGGGCCCGGGCTTCATCGGACGGGTGACCGGCAACGGCCTGTTCCTCGTGATCGCGGCGCTGTTCATGTGCCTGCCGTTCCTCCTGCCGCTGACCATCGCGATCACCGCGGGCGACGCGATCGCGGGCGAGGCGCAGGCCGGCACGCTGCGCTACCTGCTGACCCTGCCGGTGGCGCGGACCCGCCTGCTGGCGGCGAAGGCACTGGTGTCGCTGGCGTTCGCGGTGGCCGCGGTGGCCGTGATCGCCGTCGCGGCGCTCCTGGCGGGCGGGGCGTTCTTCGGCTTCGGCGAACTCACCCTGCTGTCCGGCACCACGGTCGGGCTCGCCGACGGCGTGGGCAGGATGGCCGGGGTGGCGGGCTACGTCGCGCTGTCGCTGACCGGGCTGGTCGCGGTGGGGCTGTTCGTCTCCACGCTGACGGAGGTGCCCGTCGGGGCCATGGCGGCCACCGTGGTGGTCTCGGTGGTCTCCACGGTCCTGGACTCGCTCCCCCAGCTGGCGGCCATCCACCCGTACCTGCTCACGCACCACTGGTTCGACTTCGCCGAGTTCCTCCGCCTCGAGGTGGACTGGGGCGTGCTGGGCTCGGGGCTGCTGGTGCAGGTGGTCTGGGTCGCGGTGTTCGCGTCCCTTGCGTGGGCGCGCTTCCGCTCAGCCGACGTCACCTCCTGACCCGTCGGTGTCCCGACGGGGGACGGGGTGGTCCCTGCGGTCAGCGGGTGGTGGCGGTGAAGCCGTGGGCGATGCCCACGCCGTTGCCCCAGGTGCCGCCGATGACGCCGGAGTTGTTGATGCTGCTGGCCACCGTGGCCTGGGCGACCTCATCTCCTGAGGAGTAGTCGAGCGCCCTGAACCTGCCGCCGGTCAGCAGCCACGCCCCGCTCGTTCCGGCGCATCCGTTGCCCGACTCTCCGACGATCCAGCCGCCGTCGTTGACGGCGTGCGGCTCCGTCCAACCACAGGAGTTGTCGGTGGTGCTGGGGTCGACGATCCGGGTGAACTTCTTGCCCGACACCACGAAGCCGGCGTTCATGGGCTCAGGCCCCGCCTTGGTGACCTTGAGGTAGGTGTACGCGCCCACCATGCTCCCGGTGGAGTTGATGCCGAAGAGCCTGGTCCCTAGGGCTGGGGCTCCCGTCGTCGCGGCGCCAGGGGCGGCGTACGTGGTGAACACGCCTCCCGTCCGGACGAAGCCCCGGTTGCGGGTGATGAGCTCAGTGGATCCGTCGTCGTAGGTGAACAGGTCTGGGCCCACGGTGTACGAGTAGCCCACCACCACTCCGGAGGGGTTGATCCCGGTGGCCACGGTCCCGTAGGTGCTCGCCTCGGTGCCGTCCAGGGTGGGGTCGTCGAAGGTGACGAAGTCCCCGGCGGCGTCTCGCACGAAGCCGTGCTCGAGCCCGTCGATGCCCAGATAGGAGCCCACCATGACTCCGGAGTCGTTGACGGCGCGGACGACTGTGCTTGATGCCCCTGGGACATCGATCGTCGACGGGGCGCCATTCTCGAGCGCGAAGCCGTGGCTCCCGCCAGGCTCGTCTCCGTAGTACCCGACGACGAGGCCGGCGGTGGTGACGCCGGTCACGTGCGTGTCGTCGGCCCCCGTGACGGCGACGTCGGTGTAGGTCACGGTCTTGGGCGGTGGCGCCGCCCCTGAGGTGCCTGGCGAGACCGCGAACACCGCCGACAAGGCGATGACCGCGGCGATGGAGAGTGCTCTTCGGGTGTTCATGGCCGACCTCCCGGACAGGACCCCGCCCAGTGCGGGCGGGCCCGTGGCCAGACGGGTCGCACTGGGTGTCGGCGTCGGTCGGAACTTGCGCGGCACGGCAGCGTGCGGGCTGAACGCGGACCCGACGATGGGTGCATCGCGTACCACTGTCCACGGTACTCCCGACGCGCCGGCGCCGCATTAGGATCGCCCCATGGCCATCACGCGGGACGACATGATCAGGATCCTGGCCGAGGCGGACCCGGTGGGGCTCATCGCGGGCGGCGCGCCTCAGGACGAGTACGCGGCCGAGGCCGACGCGATCCTCGCGCTGCGCGGCGTGCCGCAGGTGACCGAGATCACCGGCATCTTCTCCGTGAGCTTCAGCGAACCGGGGGCCTGCACACGCGAGACAGCCCGCTGGATCGCCGAGGAGATGGCGCGCCGGGCGGCCGGCTGACCTCCGGGCTCCCACCCGCCAGCCCGCTGGTGGGTTCCGGGCCGCGCCCCAAGGCTCACGAGTGGCGGATGTCGATCACGATCCGGGCCGGATCGGACAGCGCGAAGACGCGGTAGGCGGTGCGCTCGTCGAGGCCGATCAGGATCTGCTGCTGCGCCTCGAAGAGGCCGCCGAAGACCACCTCCGTCACCACCTCCAGGGATCCGCCGTCGACGGTGGCGCCCGAGTAGCGCTCGGCCGACGGCGTGGTCCAGTCGATGCCGTAGACGCCGAGTTGGAGGAAGGCCTCCCCCTCCACGTCCAGCGCCTCCCCCGTCGGGTCCTCGACGGCCTCGTCGACGAACCCCGCGAACCAGCCCAGGTGCGGGTCGTCGCCGGTGAGGTCGAGCACCACGCGGTCGTAGCCCTCGTGCAGCCCGATCCGGACGGCGGTGATCTCCTGCGAGTTGTCCGGGACCGCCCCCGACGGGTCACGCTCGGACGGCCCCGTCAGCCAGGGATGGAGGGCCTCGACGCCGTCGGGGACCGGGGCGGTCGAGGTGGCCGTCGAGTCGGGGGGCGCGGGGCTGGTGGCCGTCGCGGAGGGAGACGCCGAGGGCGATCCCCCGGGCGTGGCCGTGCCGGAGGTCTCAGGTGCTGGTGTGCTGGCGGCGGGGGTGGGGGTGGAGCTGGTCGGCTCGCTCGGTGTGGGCGCCTGGCCCCCGGAGCAGCCGGCGAGCAGCAGGGCCACCGCGGCCGTCGCGGCTGCTGCGCGTCGCATACCTCCACGGTACGCCTGGGAGGGGCGATCCACGAGGGGCCGACGTCGAGGGTGTGCGCCTCCCGGCGCGGCTTCGGCGCCTACGCTTGCCTGGTGAGCGAGCTGCGGATCGCCCCTGGGCCGGGGCTGCCGGACGGCCTGGTGGTCCCGGCCGCCGAGCTGACCGAGCGCTACTCGCACTCGTCGGGTCCCGGCGGCCAGGGCGTGAACACGTCCGATTCGAGGGTGCAGCTGTCCTTCGACGTGGCCGCCTCGTCGGTGTTCGACGACGTCCAGCGCGAGCGGCTGCTGCACCGGTTGAGGTCGCGGCTGGCGGGCACCGTGGTCACCGTCGTGGCGTCCGGGTCGCGCTCGCAGCGCCAGAACCGGGTGGCGGCCAGGGAGCGTCTCGCCGACCTCCTCCGCGAGGGGCTGGCGCCGCCGTCGCCCCCGAGACGCCGCACGCGCCCCACCCGGGGTTCCGTCGAGCGTCGGTTGACGAACAAGCGCAGGCACGGCGAGACCAAGCGCAACCGCGCCCGCCCCGACGACGCGTAGGCGGCCGGTGGGTCGGGCGGTCTCAGGCCTGGTCGACGCGCACGAGGTTGCCCGACGGGTCGCGGAAGGCGCAGTCCCGCACGCCCCACGGCTGGTCGGCGACCTCGGAGACGATCTCCGCCCCGGCCTCCTTTGCCTTGGCGAAGACGGCGTCCACGTCCGAGGCGCTGAAGTGGGCGGCGTTCATGGCCCCCTTGGCGACGAGGGCGCGGATGAACTCGACGTCCTCGGGGGATCCGTCGACGTAGTTCGACAACACGATCGCCACGTCCGGCTGGGAGGGTGCGCCGACGGTGACCCAGCGGAACTCGCCCTGGGGAATGTCCATGCGGACCTCGAGTCCGAGGACGTCGCGGTAGAAGGCCAGTGCGGCGTCAGGATCGTTGACGGTGATGAAACTGGTGGAGAGCTTGATGTCCATGCCCACAACGCTAGACGGGCCGGGGGGCTAGCGCTTCTCCATTCCTGCTCGGTCGGGTCGCCAGCCGCGCCACGCAGCTTGGCACCCCGATCAGCACCGAGTGGTCGCCGTCGCGATAGGCGGTGGGCGGCAGACCCACCAGCTCGGTGAAGCGCGCGCTGAACGACCCCAGCGACGTACAACCCACCGCCATGCACACCTCGGTGACCGACATCCCGCCGCGGCGCAGCAACCACTGCGCCCGCTCGATGCGTCGCGTCATCAGATAGGAGTATGGGGTCTCGCCGTAGGTGGCCTTGAACCGGCGAGTGAAGTGCGCGGGCGACATGTACGCCGCGGCGGCGATCGCGGCCACGTCGAGCGGCTCGGCGTAGCGGCGGTCCATCAGGTCGCGGGCCCGGCGCAGGAGCGCGAGCTCGTCGAGGCGTCCGTCGGCCGGCATGGGTGAAGCCTACGTCCGCCTCGGCAGCCGGGGCCATGCACCGGTGAGCCCGTCCGCACACAGCTCCCATTCGACGTCGCCCGGTCCGGTTCGCCGCACACCGTGGGTGATCAGCGCTTCCGGCGGTCCAGATCCAGCTGCGGGAGCGCGTTCGCCGGATCCGGCGCGGGGCAGCGAGGACGTGCGGGATCGGTGGTGCCCTAGGGTCGAGTCGTCGTCCATCGCGATCCGGAGGTCTCCCCCATGGCGCTCATCCCCCTCACCCCCGTCACGCTCGGCGCATCGCGCCTCGGCGATCGCCCCGATGCGGAGGCGTTGGCCGACGCGCTGCTCGCGTCGCCGCTCGGGCACGTGGACACCAGCAACAACTACGCCGACGGGAGAAGCGAGACGCTGCTCGGCGACGCGATCCGCCGGGCGGGCGGGGCGCCGTCGGGCACGTCGGTCTTCTCCAAGGCGGACCGGGACCCGGACACCGGGGTGTTCGACGCCGACCGCGTGCGCCGATCGCTCGAGGAGTCCCTGGAGCGGCTCGGCCTGGACCACCTGCCCCTCTACCAGTTCCACGATCCGTTCACGCTCACCGTCGACGCGGCCCTGGCACCAGGCGGCCCCGTCGAGGCGTTGATCGCACTGCGCGACGAGGGGGTCATCGGGGCGATCGGGATCGCGTACGGGCCGCTGGCGGAGACCCTCGCCTACGTGGAGACGGGGCTGTTCGACGTGGTGCTCAATCACAACCGCTACACGCTGGTGGACCGGTCGGCCGGGCCGCTGTACGAGCGCGCCCGGTCACTGGGCATGCAGGTGTTCAACGCGGCCCCGTTCGGCGGCGGGACGCTGGCCAACGGGGACGGCACCTACGGCTACCGGGGCATGACCGAGGACTTCGCCGCCCACGTCGGGAGGGTCCGCGCGCTCGCCCGCGAGGCGGGCGTGGATCTGGCGGCCGCGGCACTGCAGTTCTCGATGCGCAGCCCGCTGGTGGACACCACGGTGGTTGGCATCCCGTCGCTGGCGCGCCTCGACGCTCTGGCGGGCCTGGTGGAGGCCGAGGTGCCCGACGGGTTCTTCGACGCCGTCGAGGCGCTGGGCCCGCCGCCGGCCAGCGGCAACGACTGAGTCGTCGTCACCGCCGGCCGCGGGGCACCGTCAGGCGGCCGCGTCCTCCGACGCTGCGGCGTCGGCCAGCTTGTCGGAGAGCGCGTACAGCTCGGCGAGCTTGTCGGCGCCGGCCGTCACGCGGCCCTCCATCGTGACGTCGGTGTTGAAGACGAGCCCGGTGGCGCCGACGACGTCGGCCTTGAGGTTCTGCATCAGCTGCGTGAGGGCCGTCGTGGCGCGGCCGCCCCCGCCGAAGCCGTAGCCCACGAGCGCGATCGGCTTGCCCTCCCACTCGGCGTAGAGGTAGTCGATGGCGTTCTTCAGCGGCGCGGGGAAGAAGCCGTTGTACTCGGGGGTGACCATGAGGACCGCGTCGGAGGCGTCGATCGCGGCCTTCCAGGCCAGCGTGTGCGGCTTCGTGTAGACGCCGGAGCCGGCCGGGGCGTCCTCGTCGATGAAGGGGAGGTTGATCTCCGCCAGGTCGAGCACGGTGACGTCCCAGTGGGAGTCGAGGGCGTCGGTCACCCACGCGCTGACGGTGCCGCCGATGCGCTGGGGACGGGTGGACGAGACGATGATGGCAAGATTGTTCACGTCTCAACTATGACACGAGAGTGCTTGATTTTTCAATTAAGCCGTGGGCGGACGCACGCCCTCCCGCTCCCTGGCGGCCACCCCCGCCGCCCCCCCCTGTGCACGACACGCCGACCCGATGGCCACCCGGTGCCGCATGCGCCCATGACCACCAACTCCGTCGGTGTTTCGTGCACGCACCCCTGTGCACGACACGCCGGCTCAGGGTGTGCCGACGCGGAGGCCGGCCAGGCTCTCGGTCCACATGGCGGCCAGCTCGCCGTCGGGGGTCCAGGCCCCGTCCGGGAACCGCACGCGGACGTCGTCGTCGATCAGGTAGGTGACCGGGTCGCCGTACTGGTTGAGCATCACCAGGTACGGCCCGCCCTCCGACAGGTTCCACTGGTCGTCCGGCGTGGCCGTGGCCTGCGAGACGGCCAGCACCAGGTCGCCCGGGAGTTCGCGCTGGACCCACTCGTCGCCGTCGGCGGGATCCGCGGGGAGCCCACAGAGGTAGCCGCGGTAGAGCGAGCCGCGCTCGACGGTGCCCAGCGAGTTGAGCCCGACGATCCCGACGTTGTCGCTGCAGAGGGGGACCTCGTCGAGGAACGGCTCGGGGTTCGCGTCGCGCTGGGCCGCCCACAGCGGGAGCAGGTCCTGCAGCAGGGCGCCCCCGCCCGCCCGGTTGCCCCATCCGCCGACCCACTCGCAGTTGACGGTCTCGGCGGAGACGACGCGGCGAGTGCCGTCGGGGTAGTCCAGCACCACGTGGTAGGTGATGCCGCCCATCTCGGTGCACGCCTCGTAGTCGGGGCTGGGCAGGGCGTTGATGGCGTCGACGACGCGGTCCGGGTCCGTGGTCAGCGGCTCGATGGGGCCCACCCCGCCGAACGTCTCCCAGCGGTCGCCGCAGAGCCAGGCGCGGGCTGCGCCGTCGGGCAGGGTGTCGGTGTCGGGGAGGTCCTCGGCCGCGAGGGCGCCGGTCTGGATGTCGTCGCACACCGTCGAGACCAGGCCCTCGCCGCGCTCGTCCGGCAGCACGACGGGGGTCGGGGTGGGCGATGGGGCCGGGTCGCCGTCGCTACGCTGGGCCTCGACGATCCGCGCCTCAAGCTCCGGATCGAGCGGGCCCCAGAGAAGCCGCTGGGCCCCGTCGTCCCACCAGTAGGTGGCGTCGGCGTCGCGGTGGAGGGAGATCGGGTCACCGGTCGCGGTGAGCAGCACCAGGTCCGGGAGCGGGGCCTCCCAGCCGACGTCCGTCGCGGCGAGGTTGTCGGCGGTCAGGAGGGTGGCAAGGAGCTCTGCCGTGAGCGCGGCGTCGAGCTCGACGGCGGACCCGTCGGCGCGACACACCACCGCCCGCGCCAGGTCGGAGTGGGCGAGCGGGCGCAGGACGGACGAGTAGGAGGAGTCGCACACGTCGGTGCCGGCGAACGCGAACCCGGTCTCGGCGCGCTCCTCGGCCCACAGGTCGCGCAGCGTCGCGAGGTAGCCGGCGCCGTCGGCGCGGAACACGTCGAACATGCCCGTGCCGTCGCGGAGGTCGCCGCAGCCGGCGATCCGCAGCGCGCGGTGGATCCCGTCCGGATATTCCACGACGACGGTGTAGTCGAGCGGGTTCGGCATGCAGTCCAGCACGCCCACCGACTTCTCCAGCGCGTTGAACGCATCGGCGGCGTCCTCGGCGTGGGCGACCAACGGATCCGGCATGCCGACCAGCTCCAGCTCCGAGCCGGTGTCCGAGCGCCCGCACAGCCACACGCGGGTGGCGCCGTCGGGGAGGTCGTCGTCGACGAGAGGTTCGGCGCCGGTGAGAGGGTCGCGGCAGGGGTCGGGGACCAGTGGTGTCGCGGCGGGGGTGGGGCTCGGCGTGGCGAGGACCACCGACGGGGGCGCCGTCAGCTGCAGGGCCAGCGGCGTGGCCATGCCCACGACCGCGACCACGGCCGCCGCAGCCACGCCGATGCGGCGGTTCCGGGCACGCCCGCGGGCGTTGGCCGCCCAGCCCCGGGTGTCGGGGCGCGGCGGGACGCCGTCGCGGAGGGCGTCGGAGAAGTCCTGTTCGTTCATGGCCTGTCCTCCTGAGCGAGGTGGGGGGAGATGCGCAGGGCGGCGAGCCCGCGGCTGACATGGGAGGTGACGGTGCCCTCGGGGATGCGCAGCAACTCGGCCACCTCACGGGTTGGCCGGTCCTCGAAGTAGCGCAGCACCAGGCAGGTGCGTTGGAGGCGGGGCAGGGCGGCGAGGGCGCGGTGGATGTCGGTGCCGAGGGTCGGCTCGGCGGTGGCCGACGGCAGATCCGGCGGGCTGTCCGACGGGACCTCGGATCGCCACTGGAGCCTGCGCCACCACGAGACGAACGTGCGGTACATCGTCGTGCGGACATAGGCCTCGAAGTGGTGGTCGTTGTCGAAGGAGCCGTAGCGGCCGTAGGTCTTCGACAGCGCGGTCTGGACGAGGTCCTCGGCATGCTGCCTGTCGCCGGTGAGCAGCCAGGCGGCCGCCCAGAGCTCACCGCCGCGGGCGGCGACATACCGGTCGAAGCCGCTGGCCGCGACATCGGCCTCAGCCACATGGTCCATCACTGCCTCCATGCCCTCTAGACGCGACGGGGTTGCGGTTTCACTGCACCCGAGCACCAGCGAACCAGAACCCGCGCGGCACCGCAGCGGCTCGGGTCCGGTCGCACGCCCCGCCGCCGGCCGTCGTTGAGCCTGACACGGCTCTCGCTGAGGCCACTTGAGCCTGACACGGCTCTCGTGGCGCCCCGTTGAGCCGGATCTCGGGTTCAACGCGGGGAGACCTCGATATGAACGATCCAGAGCCCTTGAGAGCAGTTTCCGGCTCAACTCAGTCCCACGAAGCCTTCACCCCGACGCAGCGGAGTCGCCTTGTCAGCCCACGTCTCTCAGGACGCTCCTATGTTTTGTCAACCCCTTTTTCGAGGATTCTGAAGGTCTGGCGGGCGACGTATCGTTTGAGGCAGCGGCGGATCTCTCGCTTGGTTCGGCCTTCAGCGGTGCGGCGTTCGATGTAGGCCTTGGTGGCTGGGTCGTTGCGTTGTCTGCAGAGGATGATGGTGTGGATGGCCTGGTTGAGGTGGCGGTCGCCGGAGCGGTTAAGGCGGTGTCTGGTCTGTTGTGTGCCGCTGGTGGCCGGGATGGGGGCGGTTCCGGAGAGCATCGCGAATGCGGCCTCGGAGTGGACGCGTCCGGGATGGGACCACACCAGCAGCAGGCTCGCCGCGACGATCGGTCCGACGCCGTTGAGGTCGAGCAGGTCAGGGCGCCACTTCCTGACGATGTCGAGGATCTGCCGTTGCAGGGCCTTGGCGTAGAGCCGCAGCGACCGGGCCCGCTGTGCGAGTTCCTTCAGTACCGGCATCAGGATCCCGGTCAGGGGGTCGTCATTGGTGTGGGGTCGTAGTTTCAGGGCCTGGGTGACCATCGGGGCGGTCTTGCGGCCGGTGAACCGTGACCGGAGCTCGTCGGGGGCGGTGAGCACCATCGAGCGGAGTTGGCGTTCGGTGTCGGTGGCCTGCGTGATCGTCAGGTGTCTGCTGGTGACAAGGACCTGGAGCGCGGCACGGTCACCGGTGACCGCCCGCGGGGTGGACAGGGAGTCCCGGCCCAACGCGTCCCGGGCTGCCCGGACCGCGTCGATGGAGTCGGACTTTGCGCCGTTGCGGCGCTTGATCCGCTCTGGTCGGTCGACCTCGACCACCAGTTCGCCGGCCAGGGCGCGGGTCAGGCCGATGCCGTGGCTGTTGGTGCCCTCGATGGCCCACCCGCGCCGGCCGGGACGGGTGTGGGCCCAGTCGATGAGCTGCTGATAGCCGGCCGGGTCGGCCGGGGTCTTGATCGTGTCGAGCACCCCGCCGGTGACCGCGTCAACGGCCGCGGCGACGTGGAACTGCTCGTGGGTGTCGACCCCGATCACGAGGTCGACAAGCTCGCGGAGATTCTTCACACTGGACATGCGTCCCCTTCCATGGACGTCAACCATCGGGTTCCGATCCGGGCAGGGACTAGGCACAACTGTGATGGGACACAACCGGCGCTGCTGACGCTGGTTGGTCAAGCTCCTGAATCAGGCCACTGGTTTCTGCTCGGGTCGGGGTCGACGCTCACGCCGGACATGTCCTGACCAAGGCACCCGGAGGGCCAGCTTCGAGGAGAGTCACGACGCGACCGTCGATCCCAACAACACCACCAATGAGGTGGTGACACCAGACTCACAGCTTCGAGGC
>NZ_JBUZNN010000018.1:0-32612 GCF_055326235.1 Tessaracoccus yangjingae
CTGCGCTGCCTCAAACGCGCCATCGCCCGCGAGGCCTGGCACCTCCTCGTCCACCCCGCACCCGCACCACGCATCGACGACCTCCGTCCCCTCCGACACCTGCGAGGGCTCACCCTCACCCAGGCCGCCGAACACCTCGGAACCGTCCCCGCACGCATCAGCGAACTCGAACGCGGCACCCGCCTCAACATCCCACTCGCGAACGCCTACCGCGAATACCTCAACGCCGCTTGACATCCATAGGAGCATCATCTTCCGCACCTGAAGAACCGACGCGGCGCCAATCTTCGCGTCAGCGATAGGCGCCTCGGTGGATATCGACCCACCCCACGACCCACTAAGGAGCCACCAACTCCGGCAGTCAGGGTGCTGGCGGGATCCATTCTCCTGTCCCCGCCCCAGCTAGGTTCCGATCAACTCGGGCGTCTCACACGAGTCTGTCGGATAGGGCCGGAGAGCCCGGGATGCCCGGCCTACGTCTGGACGACCTCACACACAGGGCACACCGCATCCTGCTCAGCGCTGGGATGAGTGAGCTGGCAGTCGAGCAGTACATGGGCCACCGCCTCCCCGCCGTTCAGGGGGCCTACGCCGTGCTCGACCCACGTGAGGGCTGGCCTGTGATGCTGCGGGGCAGTGAGTTGGCAGGCTGGGTGCCGGACGCAGCGTCACCCCCAAGCAGCGGCATCGCGTGGCTGCTCAACGCGATGACGGCTGACCAGCTGGCCATGGCCGCTGGCGCGATGAGCCCCGACCAGCTTGCCGTCGTCATGCCGGCGCTGAGCCCCGAGGCACTTGCTCGCGACGAACTCGCACCTCGCAGGCGACGGCAAAACAGGATGTGCATCGGGTCAGGGGAGGGGTTCCTGCAGGTTCGTGGCCGCGGCTTCCATCGCAGTGGAGACGAACCAGGACAGAATCTCCTTGAGCCCCTCGACGGCTCGGGGGTCCTGGAGGACGTCGAGCCTGAACCGTGGCCTGAGCCCCAGACGCGCGGCGGGGATCTCGATGCCGGGGATCTGGTTGAGCATGGTCCGCATCTGTTCGCGCACGCTCGTGTCGTCGAACGGTGGTCGGATCTTCATCCACTGGAAGGGGACCTCGATGGTGCCGCCGCCATCGGGGTACACGCCGAGCGGCCAGGGGTCCTTGGGGACGGTGCGGAGCATGGGGTAGAGCACCAGTTGGGGATCGATGCCGTACTCGACTGTTCCTCCAAGCGACGCCCAGTGGGATACCAGCTGTGAGAGTCCATCGACGACGGACTGGTCCCGCAGCAGGCGCACTGACCGCCAGAAGCTCTCCGTGACCTCTGGGTGCGCTTCTGACGAAGTTGGCGCTGGCACATCGCTATCGACGTCGATACCGAGTAGCGCTGCCAGGTCAGCCGGGCGCAAGCGTTGGGCGGCATCGGCGACTCCCTGGCTGTCGATCCGGACCCCCTCGGCTTCCAAGACCGCGTGCGGGGACTCGGTCCGGTCGTCGGTCCAGTGGAAGCCGGGCGAGATCTTGCCCGAGGATGTCAAGACTCGCCAGGCGTTCGGCAGCGGCGATCCGCCGAGGAACTGACCCAGCGCGACAGGATGATGCCCGGTGACAGTACCGATGTCGCCATAGGTGGTCCACGTGCCCTCGGGGATGGCCACCAGCAGTTGGCGCACTGTCCGCCAAGGGTCCTGGACCTCGGCGCGTGTCCCGACCGGGCCCGGCCAGATCCCGATGGCGCGATCAGCGAGCGCAGCGGCGCGAGCCTTGATCTGGGCCGGTCCCCACGTCTGTGCCTCGGCGATGTGCCGCGTCATGTCGAAGTGGCTGTTTCGGTAGAGGAGACGCTTCTTCGGGTAAGGCGCGTTCGACAGCTCCGGGTTGTACGAGGTGAGCGTCAGGTTGCCGAGTCGATGCACCCACTGAGAGTGAACATCCGCGGGAGCCAGAGCTGGGTCGTCTGGATCGAGTAGGCCCGCCTCCCATTCGGGTGTCAGAGTTTGTGGCAAGACGTGCTCGATCTGGGGTTGGGACGCTGCCCAGTCGATCTGCTCCTTGTGGTTGAACGACTCTTCGAGTCGACGCAGAACGAACATCCGTTGGCTGGCTTTGCCGGCCCAGTAGAAGTTGCGGGTCAGGATGTCGGAGCGCAACTGGTCGTCGCTGGGCCAGCCTCGCCGAGGACCCGACAGGTAGGAGCGAAGCGATCCCACCATGTCGTCTGCGGTGAGCATCGCGCGGGCCGCCTCGGCCAGGATCCTGTTGACTCCAGCTCCCGTGCGACCAGAAAGCATCCGGCGCACGAGATACGACTCGCACAGCGTGGCGGCGGTCACGACTTGGTCCTCGCTGGCAGACCCTGCGTGAAGCCGCTCGACGGCAGCGAGCATGACGACCTGGGTCGCCTCGGTGCCCCAGCTGCGCAGCCGCAACAGTCCATCCCGCAGACGGCCGATAGGCGCATGGTCTGGGTCCAGGACCGGCGCAAGAGCATCCGCACGTCGAGCCAGCCGCAGGATGTCAGCCTCCACCGCCTCCTGGTCCGTCTCGAACTGGCGGATCCGCTCCGCCTGGAGACGGTAGGTGTCACCGCGGCTGGCCCGCTCAAAGCCCTCCAGCAGCAGGTCGACGTAGGCCAAGGTCTCCAAGTTGCCGACCCCGAGCTTCTTCTCCATGGGCCGCCACACGTGGGTGTACACGCCGTCGGCCCGGGTGGGCAACAGCATGAAGTAGTGGTTGCGCAGCAAGTCACCCTGGGTGAGCTGCATCCCGGTGTTGTTGAGGGACTGGAAGATCCGGTGAACGTTGTCGTCGGCGTCTGTAGTGATCGCCACCAGATCAAGCCGCCCCACCAGAGACTGCTCGACCCTATGCATGTCGACGTCGTCGTCGGGATCATCAGCGGCCACCAGCAGCTCCCGAAACACGCGGTAGGCGTCGCCGATGTTGCCGGTGGCGTCCCCTGCGTCACCGGTCACCACTGCCTCGAAGGCGGCGCGGTCGTCCTGCGTGGGTAGGACCTTCAGGCGGTCATAGCCATCCTGATACTCGTTGATCAGGAACTGTCGCTGAATCCGATCCGCTGTCTTGGGATCCTCGGGCCGGACATGGTCACGCAGCGCGCTCAGCGCCAAGCTGAGGCTGGTCAGGCGCTGCTGACCATCAACGACCAACCATCGAGACGGCCCGCCGACCACCGCCCTCGTCGGGGCGAGCACCAATGACCCCAGGAAGTGACCCGGAGCCGGCACTTCGGCCTCCAACGCGTCGGCCTGCAGCATCAGATCACTCCACAGCTGCTGCAGTTGTTGCCGCTGCCACGCGTAGGTGCGCTGGTACAGCGGGACCACATACTGCTTCTCCCCCTCAAGAAGCTGCTTGAGTGTCTGTTCCTTCGCGTGCATGTCGTTCGACCAACCCATTCAGACCAGGGTGACCCCATGTCAGCCCTCCGGCATCGTAACGCCCACCCGGCTCGCGCCCAGACATCTACATGCCCGTGACTACCGCAATCGGGCTGCAACGCAGTTGGCCCTCAACACTGTCCTCGTGTCTGAAAGGACGCCGTTGAAGCTCCCGCTGTGAACCGTCGGGCAGTTCGATCCACGAGCCTGCCGCACCGGGCAACACCTCGTCAGCCGGGATCGGAGTCACCGTTTGGAGAGTCGGCTGGGCAAGGGCACCGCTGTCGAGCAAAGCTGGCGGCAGGTCGGCGCGGAGTTCGACGAACTCTCGGAACAAGGCCCGCGCCTCACGGCGATCGCTGGCGAATCCGGTCATGGTGACCGCGTACTTGCCCGGGTACTTGAACGTGACGCGGAAGGCGCGGGGGGATCTTAGATCGTTCATGAGTTCATCTTCCGCCGGGGAAGATCGCGTGTCAGGATCAACAGCCCCCAATTTCTTACGCTGAATGGTAGACGGCGCCAGCGACGTTGCCACAGGACCGCGCAGACCCTAGATCACCCCCTGGCCAAGTCTCCCGGACGTTTCGCCGACACTGAAGGACGTCCGCGCGGACGAACGCAACGACTCCTCCTGCTCCAAGGGAGGAACGGCCCCCGCGAAGCGGCAGACGCAACGAGGTTGCTGCTGACGGAGCCTCGCCTAGCCAAGGTTGGTCGAGGTTAGTCAGTCGTCGACCAAGCACTCGACTCCGAGTCTGTCAGCCAGGGCCTGTATGAACGACGCGTGAAGGGGCTTGGCAAGAGTCGTCTCGATGTCGGCCGCAATCTCGTCGGCAGCCTCCGCGACGATTCGTTCTGCACGACTGCTCCGCTTCGGCTGAGAGGGCTCGGCACGAGGGGCGACGGTTTGGGTCGCAGCCTCGTGGACCACTCGGGACGTCTCGCTGGCAGTTCGCGGCGCCTCCGAGAGGGAATGCTCCGACCGTGCGGACTCATCCGCGCCCGGCAGTACCAACAAGCCGATCTCCGAGACGTTCTCGCTGAAGACGACGGAGGTGAAGCGTGTCGTGCGGGTCAGGGCGATGTAGAGAAGGCGAAGTCCATGAGCCGACTCCCTGATGATCCCGGACGGCTCCACCACAACGGTCGCGTCGAACTCGAGCCCCTTGGACTGTGCCGCACTCATCAAGTTGATCGACGTACCCAAGTGCCCGTCAGCAGGCGACTTGTAGTTGACCCCAGCATCGGAGAAGGCGAGCCGGAGAGACTCCAACAGCGCATCCGGGGCGATGACCCCGACAAGCAGGCCGTTGCCCGCGTACTCCTTAGCTTCACGGATGGCATGCTCGGTCACCTCAAATGGATGACAAGGCGTGACAACCGGTTCTCGCGGGCTGTCGCGAACAACGATCGGGGGTTCGACCTCGGGGGCGGCGTGCTGCACCAGTGGCCGGGCGAGTTCGAACACCTGCCGTGGGACGCGGTACCCATACTTGAGGGTCTCGAGCCGCGGTTCATTGCTTCGCGTCTTCAGTGCGGCAAAGACGTCGGCCCAGGAATCGCGAGCCCATGGCCCAGTTGACTGAGCCAGGTCGCCGACGATCGTGTACGAGCCCGTGGGGCATCGCCTGGCGATCGACCGCAGCTGCATCGCGGACAGGTCCTGGGCCTCGTCCACGACTACGTGTGAAGCACCCGAACGGCGGCCATTCATCAGCCAATCAGCCTCATCAACAAGAGCCACATCGGCGTCGGACCACTCTTCCGCACCCAGATTGGACGCGGCCTGCCGGTACAGCCGATTCATATCGCCCGCCGTGAAGTCGTCACCTGCTGCCTCTGTCAGCCTCTGGCGGGATCCCAGCAGCTCTTGGACCAGCCTGGGCGGCGTGAGGGCCGGCCAGATCCGCTCCGTTATCCGCTCGAGCACCGCGGGATCCGCCGCGCGCCTTCCTGGCTGGCGCAGGACTAGGTCGCCGAGGATCTGCCTCAACTCGGCACGGCGCGTCGCGTATGGTCCGCTTGTCGTTCTCCATCGATCGATCGTCCGGCGAACGTCGTCGGCCGAGATGTGGACAGTCCCGGTTCGGGTCTCCACCGAGATCCTGGGTTCCTGCGGCGGTCGGACGCGGTTCCAGAGAGCCCTGTGCAGCAGGTCGGCCATCCGCACGCTTCCTTTGAGTTGGGTCGTCTCGAACGCCTCCACGCGCCCCGACGAGCGCACGGGCCCCAGCCGGGTCAGATCGGCATGCTCCACCTCGCCCTCACCGAGCGCAGGCAACACGTTGCGGATGTACTCCGTAAATGCCTTGTTCGGACTCACGACGAGAACGCCATCGGCGGGCAGGATGTCGCTGAAGTTGTACAGGAGCCAGGCCACGCGATGCAGCGCAACGGCGGTCTTGCCAGTTCCGGGGCCTCCCTGCACAACGAGGAGATCCTCAAGCGGGCGCTCAATAATGTGGTACTGCGACTGATGGATAGTCTGCACGATGTCGCGCATCTCGTTGCTGCGATCGCGCTCCAAATCCTGCAGGAGCGCATCCGTGACCTCGACATGGTGCAGATCGCCATCTCCTAGCCGCTCAAGGCGTTCAGCCAGATCCTTGAAGACCAGATCCTCGACCGAAATGATCCGGTTCTTCGAGGTGGTGAAGTTGCGCTTCCGAGTCAGACCCTGGGGATCGGCGGCTGTCGCCTTGTAGAACGGCTGCGCGTCGGGACTGGCCCAACTGACGACGAGCGGGTCCATCTCGGAGTCGAGGATGGTGCGCCGCCCCACGTACACGACTTCCCCAGGTGCATCAATACGCCCAACAGCGACCGCCTCATCTGAGTCGCCCAGCGCCTCTGCCATCTTCCTGCCCTGGTTGGCCACCTGGCGCGAACCGGCCTGCGGCCCGGCCGCCACATCCCCCAGGCGCCCGAACTTGGCACGGGAAGCCTCACGAGCCTCCCACGCCAGATCGAAGTGGGCCTGATCCTCGTGCTGCTTGTCTATCGTCGGCGTTGACATGGGGCTACGCTAGCGAACCCCTCCGACAGGCCCCGCCCAGGTTCAACCCGGAGGGTGCATGGGCATGTTCACGGGGGTGGCGGTGGGCCGGGCCCTCTCCAAGGGCTGCTCGAAATTCTGTAACTCCCTACACAGGCACGAGGAGCCGGAAACTGCGTGCGAGTCTCCGTGGGCTACCGAGAGAGGTGCGCGTGCCACGGGCTTCTTCCGCATCCGCCCAAGACAGCGGCGTTGCGGACGGCCGAGCAGTCCTGACTCGCGACCCCCCTATGGTTGGCTAGAGGCACCCAGCCCAAAGGAGTGAGCCTTGTCGACGCCCCCCATCCCGCATCCGGGAGCTGTAGTCGATGTGCGTGGAGCGACGTGGGCGGTGACGGATGTAGCCCGACAGGGTCTCTCTCGATCTCCGGCGGACGAGGCCAGCGCCACCCTGCAGCATGTCGTGAGCCTGCAGGCGCTCGGGGAGGACAACCTGGGTGCGGAGCTGCGCGTCATCTGGGAGCTCGAGGTAGGTCATGCCCTGTCCCCCGATCAGGACCTGCCAGCGCGTATCAACGCGAACGGGTTCGACGATCCCGACCGGCTTGGCGCGATCGTGGACGCCGTGCGGTGGGGCGCTGTCACGTCGGCCGACGACAAGTCCTACCAGGCCCCGTTCCGGTCCGGCGCGAACGTCGAGGCCTACCAGCTGGAGCCGCTCCGCCGCGCTCTCGCAGCCCCTCGCACCAACCTGCTGTTGGCCGACGACGTCGGCCTGGGCAAGACGATCGAGGCCGGACTAGTGATCCAGGAGCTGCTGCTGCGGCACCGTGCCCGCAGCGTTGTGGTGCTCTGCCCTCCAAGCCTGGCGGTCAAGTGGGCCGACGAGATGCGCGACAAGTTCGGCCTGGACTTCGTGATCGTGAACTCCGAGCGCATGTCCGACCTGCGGCGCAGCCACGGCCTGAACGCGAACCCGTTCCGGCTGTTCCCGCGCGTGATCGTGTCGATGGCCTGGCTGCGGTCGCCGCGCGCCCAGCGTCTGCTGCGTGACATCTACGCCGACGTCGACGATGAGCGGACGGCCCGGCGGTACGCGTTCGATGTGCTAGTGGTGGATGAGGCCCACCATGTGGCCCCGGCCAGCCCTTCGCGGACCGGCCAGGCGCGCGGGTATGCCGTCGACAGCCTACGCACCATCCACACCCGCGAGCTCGCGGAGCGGTGCGAGCACCGGTTGTTCCTCAGCGCCACCCCGCACAACGGCCACAGCGAGTCATTCACCGCCCTGCTCGAGATGATCGACAACCGGCGCTTCAGCCGCGGCGCCGACCTCGACGAGACCGCCCTGCGCGAGGTCACCGTCCGCCGACTGAAGTCTGAAATCACCTCAAAGAACTTCCAGACCCGCACGATCAAGCCGATCCCGTTCACCCCCAGCGACGACGAGCAGGACCGCTTCGCTGAGCTCGACGACCTCCTGAGGAAGAGCAAGAAGCTCAACGGCCGCGATCACGGCGGCGACCTGTCCGGCATGCTCCTCAAGAAGAGGTTCCTGTCCAGCCCGGTCTCCTTCGGCCGCACGCTGGCAGCGTTCGCGGCACTGCCGGACGCCGGCGTCCGACAAGCCTTGCCCGCTGGCTTGTTCGACGATGACGACGAGGTGCTGCGCGACGTGCTGGGCAGCGAGGCCAGCGACGAGGAGGAGGGCGCCGGCGACCACCCCGAGTTCACCGCCCTGCAGGCCCGCCGCGGCACCAACCCGCTGGCGGCGGCCGCCACCGGGCAACTCGACCGGCTCGCCGACTGGGGACTGGGCTACGAAGCCCGACCCGACGCGCGCCTGGCCGCCCTGATCCACTTCCTCGACGGCATCTGCCGCCCCGACGGTCGCACGTGGAGCAACGAGCGGGTCGTCGTCTTCACCGAGTACGCCGACACCCTCACCTGGATCGTCGACGTGCTCGCCTCCCGCGGCTACGGCGACCGGCTGGCAGTCATCCAGGGCGCCACAGACACCGATGAACGCGAGCTGATCCGGCAACGGTTCACCGCCGATCCGGCCGACGAACCGGTCCGTGTCCTGGTCGCCACCGACTCGGCCGGCGAGGGCATCGACCTGCAGCACTACTGCCACCGCTTGGTGAACTTCGACATCCCGTTCAACCCCGGCCGCCTCGAGCAGCGCATCGGCCGCATCGACCGCTATGGGCAGACGCACAAGCCTGAAGTCTTCCACTTCGTCCCCGACAGAACCTCAACCACCTACACCGCCGACATGGACTTCCTGGCCCGCATCGCCAGCAAGGTGGGGCGGGCGGCGTCCGACCTGGGCTCGATGAACCAGGTGATCGACCACGACATCCAACAGCGGTTCTCACCCAACCCGCGCCGCACCACAGTCGTCGACGACCGAGCCGCCACGATCATCAACAAGACCCTCGCCGGCGGCCTGGAACTCAACAAGCAACTCGACGAGCTCTCCCGCTCCTACGCCGACAAGCTGACCGAGCTGCACCTCACCCCGCAGGCCACCCGACGGGTGGTCGAGCAGGCGCTCGACATGGCCCACCAGCCCGAGCTGATCCCCACCGACGATCCCGAGTTCCCAGTGGCTAAGGGTCCCGATGACGCCGGCCCAGCGTTCTTCCAGGTGCCCGCGCTGAGCCAGCGGTGGCAGTCGGCGCTCACCGGGCTGGCCACCCGGCTGAATCCCGCACGCCTGCGCCCCATCACCTTCGACCCAAGCGCCCTGGTCAGCGCAGATGGCGGCACCCGCAGCGACATCGTCGCCATCCACCTGGGTCACCCGCTCCTGCAGCGGTCGGCCCGCCTGTTGCGCAACGCGCTCACCAAGGGCGGCTCCGAGGTGAACCGGGTCACTGCCGTTGTGGTCGACGACCTGGACGCCTCGTGTGTGGCCGCGGTCTCCCGGCTGGTGCTGGTCGGCGCGGGCGGCCTGCGTCTGCACGAGGAGGTGTTCGTCACCGGCATCCGCATGAAGGCCCAGGATCTAGCCGAGGAGAAGGTGCTCGCCCTCCTCGACCGGGCCCTCGACGCCGGCACGCACACCCCGGCGTCGGAGGCGGTCCGGGAACAGCTCGCCGACCTGTGGAACGCGGACGGCTCCCGCCTGCACGAGCGACTCACCACAGCGATCGGACGCCGCGCCGACGCCCGCCAGAAACGCGTCGACGAGAAGCTGGCCGGACGCCGCACCGCCGACCTCGACCGGGCCAGCGCCATCTTCGCGGCGTTCCGCCGCAACCTGACCGACTCGATCCGTCGGCTGCGCCGCGAGGAGGACGACCAACTCACCATGCTTCCCCTCGCCGACGACCAGCGCCTGCAGCGCGCCAAAGACCTGCGCGCCATGGAAACCCGCCTCGACTCGCTCGCCGCAGAAGAACGCCGCGAACGCGAAGCCATTGAGGCCCGCTACACGGACGTCCAGCCGTACACGTCGACGGCCGCGCTCGTGTTCGCCCTCACCCCCGCCGACGCCGCGGCCTGGGAGGTCGCAAGATGAGCCCCCGTGTCGCCGGACGCCGCCCCGTCCACGGACGCCCCCGCCCCCTCACGGCCGCCGAGCAGCACCGCAACTGGCTCGCGCTCGTGGACGCCGACGGCCCCTTCCTGTCGCTACCCGAGCTGCGCCGCGTGTTCCCCCAGGGGATCCAGGGACTTGCCCCCACCGTTGTCGCCGACCTCAAGGTGGCCAAGGCCGCCTTCGAGGCCGCCCACGACGCCCACGACTCCGGCACCCTCGACCTCGACGGCTACCGCGAAGCCCGCGACACCTGGGTCGACCACGTCCTGCGCCGCACCTTCGGCTGGGGCGCCCACCTCGTGGCCGACGAGGCCGTCCGCACCACCGTCGCCTCGCCGACCGGCGCCGTCCGGGTGACGAGCACGGCCGCCTTCCGCCGTGCGGACGCCGTGGCCGCCCTCACCTGGGTGGTCGACCCGGTCGACAGCCTGCGCATCATCGGGGCTGACGGGTGGGCGTCCGACAACATCGACCGGTTCGAGTTGATGCTGCGGGCCGCGGGCGTCCCGGTCGGGATCGTCACCGACGGCCGCTGGTGGGGTCTGGTCAGCGCCCAACCCAAGGTGAGCGCCGCCTCGGGCATCGTGGACGCTTTCGACTGGGTCAACGACCCTGCCGCCCGCGACGCACTCGCCGCGCTGCTCTCACCCGGACGCCTCGCGGGCGGCCAACCGGGCGACCGCCTGGCCGCCATGTTCGCCAAGTCGGTGACCGCAGCCGAGGACATCACCGAAGCCCTGGGCGCCCAGGTGCGCCGGGCCGTCGAGCTGCTCGTGCAGTCGTTCTCGGAGTCCGCAGCCGAGGCCGTCCGCCGCGGCGAGCCCGACCCGCTCCCCGACGACGCCGACACCATCTACGACGCCGCCGTGACGGTGATGATGCGGGTGGTGTTCCTGCTGTTCGCCGAGGAGCGCGGCATGCTGCCCACAGGCGAACTGTTCACCGGCGGCTACGGCCTGACCGGACAGCTCGAGGACCTCCGGCGCCGCGCCGAGGCCGAAACCCCTGAGGGCCTGGACGCCACCTCCGCGGTCTGGCACCGGCTGCTCGCCACCTCACGCGCCCTGTTCGGCGGTGCCTCCTTCGAGGACCTGCGTCTGCCCGCCTATGGCGGCTCGCTGTTCGACCCCACCAGGTTCTCGTTCCTGTCAACGCTCACCCAAACCGGCGCACTCACCGTGGCCGTCGACGACCGCGTCATGCTGTACGTCCTGGACTCGGTCCAGATGGCGGACGTGAAGGGCGAGGGGCGCCGCCCCATCTCGTTCCGCGACATCGACGTCGAGCAGATCGGCTACATCTACGAAGGCCTGCTGGGCTACACCTGCCGCCGAGCCACCCAGACCATCCTGGGCCTGATCGGCAAACCCACCAAACCCGGGTCGGAGGTCGAGGTGCCGCTCGGCGTCCTCAACAACCTCGCCGACGAACACGGCGACGACCGCCACCTTGCCGACGCGATCGTCGCCTGGGCCAAGAACGACCAGCCGAGCGCCGAACTGCCCACCGCCGCCCAACTCACCAAGGCCCTCGCCGCCGGCGACACCCTTGAGGACGCCGACCGCGCCCTCCGCACCGTGACCGCCGACGCCGAAATGACCGCCGAATTGCGCGGCTGGCTTGGCATCATCCGCCGCGACCTGCGCGACAGGCCCACCGTGGTGCTGCCCGGCGGCCTCATCGTGATCGAGACCCCCTCGCGCCGCAACGCCGGCGCCCACTACACGCCCCGCTCGCTGGCCGAAGAAGTCGTGCTGCACGCCCTCGAACCACTCGTCTACGAACCCGGCCCCTACCAGACCGCCGACCGCACCCAGTGGCGGCTCAAGCCCGCCGAAGACATCCTCGACCTGCGCGTCGCCGACATCGCCTGCGGCTCGGGAGCCTTCCTCGTCGCCGCCGCCCGCTACCTCGGCGCCCGCCTCGTCGAAGCTTGGCGCGAGCGCGGCTCGGTCCTCGGGACTCCTGAACACCAACTAACCAAGGCCATCCGCGACGTCGTGGCCCACTGCCTGTACGGCGCCGACATCAACCCCATGGCCATCGAGATGTGCAAACTGTCGCTCTGGCTGGTCTCCCTCGACCCGAAACAGCCCTTCAGCTTCGTCGACGACAAGGTGCTGGTCGGCAACTCCCTGCTGGGCATCACGAACCTCGACCAGGTGCGCCGCCTGCACATCGACCCCAGCCGAGTCACCCTCGCCCCAGCGCTGTTCGACGTCACGTCGGCCGCGGTCGGTACGAGCGTCGACGTGGACGCCGCCGTCGCCAGGGCGGTCCGACTGCGGACCGCCCTGGCCAGCGAAGTCGACAACGACGACCCACAACGCTCCGCCGCCGCCAAACGCGACCAACTGAACCGGCTGCACGAGGTCACCGCCCAACTCCGCGACCTCGCCGACGGCGTGATCGCCGCCGGGCTACGACTCGGAGGCAAGCCCGGCAAGACGCTCGACGAGGCCTACGCGAATCTGCGCACAGCCGCCACCGACGCCTACCCCTCCGAGGGCGCGAGTAACCGGCACAGGCTGGACGCCATCCTCGACGCCGGGCTGACCCCCACCGTACAGACCGACTACGAACGCTGGCAGCCCCTGCACTGGGCCATCGAGTTACCCGACGTCTTCGTTCGCGGCGGCTTCGACGCCATCATCGGCAACCCACCATTCCTCGGTGGTCAGAAGATTACTGGCGCCATGGGCACCGATGTCCGCGACTGGTTCGTCAACGTGCTTGCTGGGGGTGCCCGGGGAAGCGCAGACCTGGCCGCCTACTTCCTGCTCCGTGCCACGTCGCTGTTGCAGGCGAAGGGCACGCTCGGGCTCATCGCTACGAATACGGTCGCGCAGGGGGACTCCCGCGAGGTTGGGCTCGACGCCATGGAGGCAGATGGGTTTACCATCACGCGGGCGATCCAGAGCCGCTCCTGGCCAGCCGCTAGCGCCAACCTCGAGTACGCAGCGGTCTGGGGCACACTGGGCGGAGTGCGCGACGGAGTGCCTCGCTACGCCGATGACGTTGAGGTTCGGCGAGTGAGCACCCTCCTTGAAGCACAGGGCCGAGCTGAGGGCAACCCCGTGCGCCTCGCCGAGAACGCGGGTATCGCCTTCCAGGGCTGCATCGTCCTGGGGATGGGCTTCGTGCTCGAGCCAGAGGAAGCGCAGGAGTGGATTGCCGCCGATGCCCGCAACGCTGAGGTGCTGTTCCCGTACCTCAACGGCGAGGATCTCAACCAGCGACCCGATGCATCTGCCTCCCGATGGGTTGTCGACTTCAATGACTGGTCCGAGGAGCGAGCGCGCGCGTATTCGCTCCCGTACCGCCGGCTCGTCGATCGAGTGAAACCGGAGCGACAGCGCTTGAAACCAGATGGTGAGTACGCGCTTCGCAAGCCTTTGCCCGAGCGGTGGTGGCAGTACGGAGAGAAGCGACCCGCGCTCCGCAAGGCGATCGCGGACTTGTCTGAGGTCTTGGTCATCGGCCTTGTCAGCAAGACCGTCATGCCCATCCGAGTTCCCAGCGACCAGGTCTTCAGCCACAAGCTCGGCGTCTTTGCCACTGACTCCTTTGCCATCCAGGCGGTGCTCTCCTCGGCTACCCACTGGTTGTGGGCCGTGAAGTACGGCTCCACGCTCGAAACGCGCGTCAACTACTCCCCGTCGGACGTCTTCGAGACCTTTCCTTTCCCGCCGACCACCGATGCCTTGCGAACCGCTGGCGAAGCGCTCGACTCCGAGCGCCGAGGAATCATGGTTCGGCGGAACCTGGGCGTCACGAAGCTCTACAACATGGTGCATGACCCCCGTATCCCCGACTCAATGGATGCCGATATCGCCCGCCTGCGCTCGATCCACGGCAAGCTGGAAGTGGCCGTCCGCGACGCCTACTCCTGGGGTGACCTCGACCTCGAGTTCGGGTTCCACAGTTACCGGAAGATGGAGCGCTGGACTGTGAGGCCCCAAGCGCAGACAGAGCTTCTCGACCGGCTTCTCGAGGAGAACCATCGGCGAGCCCATGCAGCCACGGACACCACATGAGATCGCTCGCCCAGCACATCATCTCCGCTTGGGAAGGGCATGCTGTTCAAAGCTAGCCGTGCCCGAAGGGGTCCGCGAAGCGCGGTTCAGCCGAGTACGGCGCCCTCCGCAACGAGGAACTCAGTGCCACCGGCCGACCCTTCACCCCGGCGCATGCTATGCGCGGCGGAGGTTCTCCTCCAGGAGGCGATCGAGGATCTCAACTCGAGCCGCTGGTTCTACGGTCCATCGCAGCGTTTGGCGGTAAGTATGGAAGCCATGAGACGAGACGATGTCGCTCCAGCCATAGGCGCCGAGCGTAGCCTCGTCGATCTCGACATGGATCTCGCGCAGGCGCTCGACAGCCCTGCTCCCACGATCATCTGGGTCGTTGACGCGGTTGTAGAGACTCGTGAGGCCAAGCCCCATCCGCTTCATGATTTCGGTTCGTTCAGCATGCAGAGTCCGGCCAGCTGAAGCGAGTCGGTTTGTCATATCCGGCCGTGGAAGCGATCCGAACACGAGATCGGGCGTATATGTGGCATCCGTTCGCATGGTCGTTCCGTACTTGATGGCCCAGAGCTGGTGGATGCTCGACGACAAGATGGCCTGTGTGGAGAACGAGTCCGTGGCGAACACCACGAGTTTCTCGTGAAAGACCTGACCAGTTCGGACGCGAAGGGGCATGACGGTCTTGCTGACACGCGCGATGACCAACACCTCAGGCAACGATGCGATCGCGTTGCGCATCCCCGTCGCCCGCTCCGCGAACTGCCACCAGTAGTCGCGTCGGGGCTTTCGCGCGTTGGTCGAACGCTCACGCTTAACCCGATCGAGAACCCGCTGGAACGGCAGTGCGAATGTGGCAGCCTCAGCTTCGGAGCGGTCGTCGAAGTCGATCACCCACCGCGATGCTGACGTGTCAGGTCGGGAGTTGAGGTCTTCCCCGTTGAGGTAGGGAAAGATCACTTCATCATTGCGTGGATCGGCGGCGATCCACTCGTGCGCTTCAGCCTCATCAAGGACAAAGCCCATACCTAGCACGATGCAGCCCTGGAAAGCGATCCCCGTGTTCTCCCTCAACCGGATCGGGGAGCCTTCGGCACGGCCCCGGGGTTCGAGCAACGTGCTGATGCGTCGCACAGGGATGTCATCCGCGACTCGCAGGACGTCCTCGCTGACTGCTCCGCGCGTACCCCACACGGCGGCGTACTCCAGGTTGGCACTCGACGCCGGCCATGACCGACTCTGGATCGCGCGGGTGATGGTGAAGCCGTCGGCGACCATCGCGTCCAGCCCGACCTCGCGGGTGTCGCCTTGGGCCACGGTGTTCGTGGCGATCAGCCCGAGCGTGCCCTTCGTCTGCAGGAGCGAGGTCCCGGAGCGCTACAACGGAGCGTGGGCTTGCCCACATGAACAACTTCAAGCAAGCCCGCAGTTGCGTCTTGTACGCCCGACTCAGCGTCACCAAGGAAGAGTCAGTATCCATCGCGCGCCAGCTCCAGTCCTGCCGTCAGTATGCGGAGGCCAGAGGGTGGTCGGTCGTCGGCGAGTTCGTGGACGACGGTGTGTCGGCGACGGCCAACCGTCCGGAGGAGCGCCGAGGCTGGAGTTCGCTCCTGGCGGCAGGCGACTTCGATGCCGTGGTGATCTGGAAGGTGGACCGGCTGGCCAGGCGCGTTCTGGACTTCCTCCATGCGGATGAGACCCTCCAAGCACGCGGCGCTGGGCTCGTCGCCGTCGAGGATCCGATCGACATGATGAGCCCGCAGGGCCGTGCCTTTGCGGTCATGCTGGCAGTGTTCGGCGAGATGGAGGCGGAGGCCATCAGGGCACGCGTACGCGCGGCGCGCGAGCAGATTCTCAAGGACGGTCGCTGGCCTGGGGGCGGCATTCCCTACGGTTACCGATCCATTGCCAACCCCAGCGGCCCAGGAAAGGTGCTGGTCAAGGACCCTGTGCAATCGCCGTGGCTCAGTGAGGCCGTCGAGATCGCCTTGGAAGGTGGCACCGTCAACGCGATCGCAACCTGGCTGACCAACAACGGGGCGCCTCTGCCGTGTCGGCAGACCGCTCCGGACGCGGCGAGGAACCCCGGGTGGAACCGGCAGACCGTTGACGGACTGCTGCGGAACCCGGTCCTGGCGGGGATGACGCCACACAATCCGGGCCGGGCCAAGAGCGCCAAGCGTGTGGACCCGTTCGCGGTCGTACGCGATGAGAAGGGGGAGCCCGTCGTCAATGAATCGCTGGCCATCATCTCGACCGAGGACTTCGCTGCACTCCAGCACATGCTCGATTCGCGCACGAGCCCGCAGGCCCGGAAGCGTAGTGAACGCCAATCGACGAGCCCGTTCTTGGCGCGGGTCGCGTGCTGTGACGACTGCGACGTCTACATGTGCCGTGGCACGAATCAAGGACGACCGGTCTTGTACTGTCCGCGATGCCGACAGACGATGAGCCGGAGCACTCTCGACTCCTACCTCGTCCAGCGACTGCTCACCGAACGTGGCGACGAACCGCTCGGCCATGCGAACGTGCTTGGCGCGTGGGCAGGAGCCGGTGATGATGAATCGGCGAAGCGAGCGATTCTCGTGACGCAACTGCGGAGCCTGCGGATTCGCCGCGGCGTTGTGGGACGCTGCTTCGACGAGGGCAGGATATTGCTGTTGTGGCGAGAGGAGTCTGCCCGGGATGACGCCCCTCAGGAGCACGGAACGCAGGGGCTCCCCCAGTAGGGTGAGAGACGCAGACTCACCCCCGTAAGCACCCAAGGCTGGGTGACGGGACCATCGTTCAGGAGGCCTTTCTGTGACCACCACACCGACGAGCTCGCCGCCACCCGGCCCGTACGAGTTGGCCGAGCTGCCGGACGGCACGGCGTGGGCCGCCCGGGAGAACCTGACGAACCTGCTGAAGCGTGAGTTGTTGGGTCCGTTGTACGGCGACGGAGAGGTGCTGCCGACGAGCCCGCACGTCGCGTACTTGGTGGGGAGGCTTGATCCCCAGCAACTCCAGTCGGAACCGGAGCGGGCCGCGGACGCCCCCGAGGAGGACGTCGAGGACGGTAACGCCCCCGACCCGGATGCGGACGAGGATGCGCCGGTGCGGCGCGGGGCGATCACTCCGGCGTCCATGGGGTTGCGTTGCCAGGTGGCACCCGACACCGAGCGGGTCACGATCCGCGCCAGTTGGGGCCGTTACCAGCCCCGCAAGGCCGAGCGCGCGACCGACGAGGCTGGCCCGAAGGGCAGCCCGACCGAGTTCGTCCGGACCCAGGTGGATCGCTCGGTCGTCGTGACGTTGGCCGACCTCGCCCCGGGCCAGAGCGCCGCTTTCCCGCTGGATGCCGATCCCCAGGGCGTCGTCGTGCGTGTCGATCGTTTCGACACGCCGACCGCGATCATCCTCGAGGTGGCGTTGTGCAACGAGTCCGACCCGGGCGGGGGCCGGGTGGGCGTCGGTAAGTCGCTGTTCCAGACCCAGTTGCACGTGGAGGCCGATAGCCCGGTGTTCCTGCCGGTCACCGACGTGGTCGCCGAGGAGGTGCCGCTCCACGACGACGACGAGGTGAACCGGTTGCGGTTGCAGTACCGAGATCGGCTCGAGTTCGCCACCGGCCGCACCTGTTCGGTGGACTGGACGGCCGAAGCGGGCTCCCGCCGCGCCACCCAGGTGCGCACCACGTGGTTGCCGACCTCCGAGACGCCCCAGACCCGAGCCCACGCCGAGCCGGGGGTGGTAACCGACATGGCGACGCTGGCCACGGCGTCCGTCGAGGAGCTGCGCGCCGGGCTCGCGCCGATCGCCACCGGCTACGGCGCCTGGCTGGACGCCCAACAGGCCGCCGCCGACGCCCTGCCCGCCCACCTGCGCGACGAGGCCAACGACGCCGTCACCGAGGCCCGCAAAGCCGCGAAGCGGCTCACCCAGGGGATCGACTTCCTCCTCGGCGACGAGGAGGCGCTGCGGTGCTTCCGGTTCATGAACCGGGTCATGGCCGATCAGCGCGACCACTCCGAGATCGTCCGGCTGCGCGGCGAGGATGCCGACCTGGCCGCCGACGCCGCGGCCGCCCAGGTCGCGTCCAAGGGAGCGGCCGCGCACAGTTGGCGCCTGTTCCAGCTCGCGTTCGTGCTGATGCAGCTACCGTCGTTGTGCGACCTGACCCACCCGTACCGCTCCGACCCAGGCCTGGCTCGCGCCGAGTTGCTGTTCTTCCCAACCGGCGGCGGCAAGACCGAGGCGTACCTCGGCTTGGCGGCGTTCACGTTCGCGATCCGCCGCCGGCAGGGGGTGGTCGCGTCGGCGTCCGGGCCGTTGGACGGCGGCGACGGGCTGGCCGTGCTGATGCGTTACACGTTGCGGCTGCTGACGGCCCAGCAGTTCCAGCGGGCCACCACGATGGTGTGTGCCGCCGAACTCGAACGGCGCCGCGACCCGGCGACGTGGGGCCAGGTACCGTTCCGGATCGGGCTGTGGGTCGGCTCGAACGTCTCGCCCAAGCGAGTCAAGGAGGCCGGCGAGCAACTGACGGCCGCCAACGACTCGGGTTATGACCACGGGTTGACGGTGCTGCAGTTCCGGCGGTGCCCGTGGTGCGGCACCCCGATCACGCGCGGCAACATCCGCATCGACACGACCGCGGGCCGGGTGTACGTGCGCTGTGGCGACGACTTCGACTGCCCCTTCGGCTCTGCCGGCGAGGTGCCCGAGGGGCTACCGGTGCTGACCGTCGATGAGGAGATCTACCGGCTCACCCCGGCGTTCGTCATCGCCACCGTCGACAAGTTCGCCCGGCTCGCCCGCGAAGGGCAGGCGGCCGCGCTGTTCGGGCACGTCACCCAATATTGCGACCGGCACGGCTACGTCCACCCTGACGACACGGGCTGCACCATCAAGGCTGGCTCGAAGCACAACGCGGCGGGCGGCCTGCCCGCGGCGTCCAAACGCACCTGCGGGCGCCTCCGCCCGCCCGACCTCATCATCCAGGACGAGTTACACCTGATCACCGGCGCCCTGGGCACCACGGTCGGCCTGTTCGAGGCGGCCATCGACACGCTGTGCTCGTGGGACACCGACAGCGGTGCGCGGGTCACCCCGCTCGTCGTCGCTTCGTCGGCCACGGTGCGTCGCGCCGCCGACCAGGTACGGGCCCTGTACGGCCGCGGGCTGGCGATCTTCCCGCCACAGGTGCTGGATGCCGGCGACACCTGGTTCAGCTCCGAGGTACCGATCAGCCGCGACACCCCCGGACGCCGCTATCTCGGTGTGTGTGCCACCGGCGTCCGGCTCACCGCCGCCGAGATCCGGTTGGCCGAGCTGCTGCTGGCCGGCGGCCAGGAGTTGCTCGACCGGCACGGGGACGCCGCCGATGCCTACCTGACCATGGTCGGCTACTTCAACGCCACCCGCGAGTTGGCCGGCATGACCCGCTTCTTGTCCGACGACGTCGAGACCGCGCTCGGGCGAGGTCGTCCATGGTCGAAACTGCCGCGCCGTCGCGGCATGGATTACGGCCACCTCAATCGCGCCGAACTGACCGCCCGCGTGTCATCGAGCCGCATCACCGACACCCTCGACGGCATGGCCGTGCCGTTCGAAGCGGCAACCGACTCAACCGGGGCCAAGGCCGCCGCGCTGGCCGCCCACCAGCAGGGCACGCCGACGCCCGAACGGGGCCGGCTGCCGTTCGACACCGTCCTGGCTACCTCGATGCTGCAGGTGGGCGTCGACGTGCTGCGGCTGGGGCTGATGTTGATCGTCGGGCAGCCGAAGAACACCGCCGAGTACATCCAGGCGTCTTCACGCGTCGGCCGCTCGGCGGACCGCCCTGGCCTGGTGGTGACCCTCGGCAACTGGGCCCGCCCGCGCGACCTGGCGCACTTCGAGCAGTTCCGGCACTACCACGAGACCTTCTACTCGGCGGTGGAGGCCCTGTCGGTGACGCCATACTCGCGCACGTCGCTAGATCGGGGCCTCGAAGGTGTCCTCGTCAGCGCTACCCGGGTGCTCGCGGCAGACGCTGGCGACACCGGCCTCTCCCCCGAGAAGGGCGCGGGCCGGGTGGACGCCGAGGCCGCCTTCCTCAACGCGCTGGTCGACCGGCTCGTGGCCCGGGCACTCGCCGCATCCGACGAGGATGCGGCCGACCTCGTGCGCGACCGGCTGGTCAATCGGGTCGACACGTGGAAGAAGCGCCGCACCGCGCTGGCGGCCGAGCAGAAGCGGCTCGTCTACGAACGCACTATCAAGGGCGCCGGGGAGGCGCCGCTGATGATCGGCGCCGAGGCGTCCACCACGAGCGACCAACTCGCAGGCGCCCCCTTCGTCGTCGCCAACTCGATGCGCGAGGTGCAGCCCGAAATCAACCTGCTCGTCTCACCCGACCCGAAGAAGCTGTTCCTCGCCCCACCCGCCAGTGCGCCCGGCTGGGCCTTCCCTGACCCCCAGGAGGACTGACATGGCCGACCTCATCGCCGCAGGCAACACCCTCGACCCTCTCGGCGACGCCGACAAACTCAAGACGACCGGCGCGAAGAAGAACTACGCCAAGGTGGGCTCGGGTCGTCCGAGTTCGCTGCTGTTCACCTACGGGCCCGGCGCGATCATGGACCTCCCCCGGTTCACCGTCATGCCCTCGGGCCTGGACGCGTGGGACCGCATCTGGGCCCGTCGCGACGGCGTCCCGCACGTCCATGCCCCCAAGCTGTTGGACGCCGTGCGCCGCCAACTGGGTCGCCAGGTCACCGAGCTGCGACCGTTCCCGCACCAGCCCGAAACCACGTCCTTCAGCGACGAGGGCCGCGACCTGGGCGTCCCGGCGATCGTCTTCCCGCAGTGGCTGCGGTGCACCGGGTGCGACCGGCTCGCCCCGCTCAGCACCTTCGACTACAGCAACACCCACCCCTACCGACCCGACGAAGCGAAGTTCGAGCATGTGGGGTGCCCGGGACGGGCTCGGGGCGCCAAGGGCGGCGGCAAGAAGCGCTCCCCCTGCGTGCCCGCTCGCTACCTGCTCGCCTGCGAGCACGGCCATCTCGACGAGTTTCCCTACGCGGCGTGGGTGCACGGCGGTGGGGCGTGCCCCCAGGCCGACCCGCCCATGCTGAAGATGACCGAGAACA
The DNA here is from genome assembly GCF_055326235.1 of Tessaracoccus yangjingae. Lineage (NCBI taxonomy): Bacteria > Bacillati > Actinomycetota > Actinomycetes > Propionibacteriales > Propionibacteriaceae > Tessaracoccus > Tessaracoccus yangjingae. Next base: position 21,081 of record NZ_JBUZNN010000018.1, read on the forward strand.
CGCTGGCACGCGGCGCGTCCGCCCGGATCGTGTGCGCGTCCTGCCAGAACAGCCGCGGCATGAACGAAGCCCAGGGGCCGGCCGGCAAAGCCAAGCTGCCCGCCTGCCGCGGACGCCACCCCCACCTGGACGCCTTCGCCGCTGGCGGCTGCGCGGCCCCGGTCCACATGATGCTGGTCGGTGCGTCGAACCTGTGGTTCCCGATGACCCAGAGCGTCATCGTGATGCCGATGGGCGAAGGCGAGAAGCAGCAGAACCTCGCCGACCGGCTCAAGGCCTCTCTGGGTGACAAGCTCGCCAAGTACGGCCACGACCCCGAGATGATCCGTGACTTGGCGGAGGGAAAGGTCGACCTGACCGACGTGAGTGAGGCGGCACTGGCGAGCGCAGTCACCGCGGCGTTGACGCCGGTAGAGGTGGGCATCGCCGAGGCGGGCGCGAAGGAGTGGAGCACGCTGGAGTTGATGGTTCCCGAGTGGACCTACCTGCAGCTCGGCACCGGCGGCGTTCACCACGAGGACGAAGCCAGCGGGTTGACGGTCAGCGTCCGGGACCTCGACCCCCACCTGCCCGCCGCGATCAGCAGGGTGCTCGCCGTGGAGAAGCTTCGCCAGGCCACCGCACTGCTCGGATTCACCCGCATCGACGAGTGGGACCGCATCGACGACGTCCCCGAACGGCAGGCACCCCTGACCCTTAGCCCGCCGACGTGGGCACTAGCCACCCTTAATCGGGGCGAGGGCATCTTCCTGCAGCTCGACGAGAAGGCCGTGGCCTCCTGGGAGACCAAGGTCGAGGCGTCCGACCTGTGGGCCGCGCACCTCCAAGCTCACCGAAACAACTACGCCAACCGACTCTCCGGGTCGGCCGTCGTCGTCGACCCCGACACCCGGATGCCACCACCGCGCTACTGGCTCCTGCACACCTTCGCGCACGTGCTGTTCCGGGAGATGGCCTTAACGTCAGGGTACGGTGCGGCCAGCATCGCCGAGCGGCTGTACGCCTGGCAGGCCCACGACGAGCGCCCGCCGGCCGCGGGCGTGCTACTGCTGACAACCTCGTCGGACTCCGACGGAACCCTCGGCGGACTCGTGCAGCTGAGCGACCCCGCCCGCCTTCGGCAACTGGTCGGCTCCGCCCTGCGCGGCGCCCAGCGGTGCAGCTCCGACCCACTCTGCTCGCACCGCACCCCCCACCACCAGGAAGATTTCCTGCACGGCGCCGCCTGCCACGCGTGCGCCATGGCGTCCGAAACGTCCTGCGAACGGTCAAACCGATTCCTGGACCGACGCTTCCTCATCGGCCTGCCGGGGCCCCACTCCGACCTCGGGTTCTTCCGGGCGCCATGACCGACCCGTTCGTCACGCTGGGACGCCTGCTCACCTCTACAGAGGCGGGCCAGCTCGCGACACGGCTCGCCGACGGCCAGACCCTGCCCCAGGCGCTGCAAGCGGTCACAGCCGGGCGACGACCCGAGGTGAAGACCACCCTGCTAGCCACGGGGTTGGTCGGCGAATCGGCACTCGTGCCCGTGCTCCGGGCGATCGAGGGGGCCGCACGACGACTCGGTTCGACCACACCGATCTGGACCATGCCCGGCTCACACGCCGGGCACGGGTCACTGACGTCATCGCTGGCCGAGTTGGTGCTGACCGCCCGCACTTCGGTCACGTGCTCGACCTTCAACATCCAGAAGTCCTCCGCGGTGTGGGACGCCCTCGGTGAGGTGTGCCGGCGCGGCACCGTCGGCGTCCGGCTCTACCTCGACCACGACGCGACCGCACACGCCACCTGGCCCGGGACACCCACCTTCGCCGACGTCACTGAGCAGATGGTGGGCGCGAAGGTCTTCCACACCCGGGTCCTGAACGACAAACGGATCCGCAACCACGCCAAGTTCGTGGCCGTCGATCACCAGTTCCTGATCGTGACCAGTGCCAACCAGTCCGCCAGCGCCGAACTCCACAACGTTGAGCTGGGCCTCAAGATCGAGTCTCGCCCGCTCACCGAACTCGTGGAGTCCGAGTTGATCCGGGTCGAGTCGGCACTCTACGAACTCCTGCCCTCGTAGCCATCCCCTGGGAGGCCACCCCCGGGAGGGTCAAGGGTCGTGGACCGGTCCCAGCAGCCGGCGGACCGCAAGCCGGCTCGGCGACAGGGTGGGTTCAGTCAGCCAGCGAGTACGGGGCGCCGCGAGGGCCCCACGGACACCGGCAGGTCACGAGTTCGCCGCGCACCGGATCAGGATGGATGTGACAGACTGGCCGGCGTCCCAGACAACCGGGGGTGACGGCGTGGCGGCGTGGGCTGACGAGGTGCTGACTCTGGTCCGGACGCGGGCCGATCTCCACCGGTGGGGTGCCGCAAACAGCTACGGGCGCAACGTTCACGAGGCGGTCGCCCTGCTCCGCGAGGCTGCCGCGACCCGTCCGGCCGGCGAGGTGTTGCCGGTCGCCCAGCGCGCGTTGTCGAGCGCTGTGCGGGTGATCGCCCGAGCTGATGACTCAAGCGGCATCATCGGGGGCGCGATCAGGCACCTGCTGGTCCTGCACTCCGAGCTCACCAACGCGGCCCCTCCCCCGCCGGCTCGGCTGGTCGCGTGGATGATCGGCTTCCAGTTCGACGGCGTGGTCGACTCCTTCACCATCGACCCCGCCGCCTACGCGCCCGCCCTCGGCGACCGCGGCTTGGCCCTGTACCGGGCGAAGCTCGCCGTGATCGCGACCCGCGTAGGCCCTGCGCCCACTGAGGAGGAAGAGCGCGCCTACTGGCAGCAGCGGGTGTCCAACCCCACGCTGCCGGACGCGCATGCGGAAGGCCGTCACGCGCGGTTCGTGCTGGACTGGAACGCGCGTCGCTTGGCCGTGTGGGACCGGGACATCGAAGCGCTCATCGCCACCCATGCCCGCGACCGGAAGGTCGCCGCTTGGCTGGAGGACACCGCCGAAGCGCTCGCTGAGATCGGCGAGATCGACGTGGCCATCGACTGGGCGCGCCAGGCCACCTTCTTCGACCGCGGACACCAAGCCCTGAACGCGGCGCGGCGTTGGTGCGCCCTGCTCCGCGAGCATCGCCCCGACGAGGAACTCGCCGCACGGCTGTCGGTGTTCGACCGGTGGCCCACCGCGACCCACGCCAACGACGTGCTAACCGCGGCGGGCGACGCCTGGCAGCAGCACAGCGACCACGTGATGGCCGCGCTGCGGGCGTACCCGCGGGAGGCTGTCTCCTTCGCGCTGCACTACCTCGACGATGTGGACTTGGCGTGGCAGCTCGCCCAGTCCCTGACCCTCGACGATCCCGGCTTGTGGGAGTTCTTGGCCGACCGGTACGAGCATGTCGACCCGCTCGCCGTCGTCCCCCTCTACTGGCGGCAGGTCCTAGCCCACCTCGAGCACGCCGACGCCCAGAATTACCGCGCCGCCGCCCCTAAACTCGCCCACCTACGCACCCTCACCGCCGGCACCGACCAGGCGGCCAACATCGACGCCCTGATCGCCGAGCTGCGAGAGGCCCACCGCCGCCGACCGCGCCTGCAGCAGGAGTTCACCCGCGCGGGCCTGCCCTGACTCCCGACTGCGCAGATGGGCGCCCCGCGGAGCGCAGCAGCCGCGTGAGCGGAGCCGTCTGCGGCCAGGATCACCACCCAAATACACTCACCCATCAGAGGCCACGCACGCGGCCTGGTCGGTGACCCGGGCTGCGCTCTGCCCGCGGACTGAACGCCGCACCTCGACACTGAACGACGTCGGGTCGCTAGGGTGTCGAGTGTGCGGGTGACGCGGTGGCGCCGGTTTGGCAAGGACAGGCTGTACGTGAAGGATGCCGGGGAGCAGGACCTGGGCTGGTGGGATCTTCAGACCGACGTCGCGCACCCAGCCGCCCCCGAGACCGAACCCATTCTCCGCGAAGCGGTGGCTGCTTGGCACGTGGCCCAGAGCCGAGCGGAACCCCACGACGCTCGACGGCCCCCCGAGCCGAACGCGGATCTTTCGAGGGGCCCCGACTTCCTGGCGCCCGTGCCGGCACCTGCCCTGTCCCAGCCCTCGTGGTCCGCGCCTGCCGATGAGGAGGCCGACTCGTCCCCTGCGCTTCAAGGCCTGCCGGTCACCGACCTTGCGAGCAACCGACCAGGGGAGCAGTTGGCCGACAAGGTCGCGGCAGCCCGGGAAGCGGGTGAACGCCCCACGCTGTGGCGACGATTCTGGCTCGGCAAGAACGCCTACTCGACCTGGGAACGGGGCGAGATCGGGGAGCGCCTGGTCGCCGAGCAGGTGTCACGCCTCATCCGCTCCGATCCGCGCTGGAAACTCATCAACTCGATCCCTGTCAGCGAGGACGTCGACATCGACGCCCTGGTCGTCGGACCCGGCGGGGTGTTCACCATCAACGCCAAGTACCACCGCGGAGCCAGAATCTGGGTCGGGGGCGACACCCTCATGGTCAACGGCCACCGACAACCCTACGTCCGCAACAGCCGTCACGAGGCACGCAAAGCGTCCCGACTACTGACCCTCGCCACCGGCACACCCGTCAACGTCCAAGGCATCGTCGTCCCAGTCGACGCGAACGCCTTCACCGTGAAGAATCAGCCTGACGACGTCCACGTCATCAACCGCGCCCGACTCAACCACTACCTGCGCTCCCGCCCCCAGGTCCTCGGCCCGGAACTGATCGCCCTGGTGTACGAAGCCGCCCGCCTCAGCACCACCTGGCTCACCCAACCTCAGCGAGAGCACTAGACCGCAGCCACTCCCCGGCGGCTCGATCGCCCAGCAGACCGCAGTAGTAGCCCCGTCCTTCCCCTCCTACGACGAGCATCCGATCCTCCCGTACCGGTCCTGCGCGTGGCCCGGCACCCCTCCCCCTTGAAGTCGCACACACCTCTTGCACTTTCGGACACCCTGTGGCCGGGTCGGGTGCGGGTTCTCAGGGGGTATGACGGCGTCTTTGCACAAGTTGACGGCCGGGTCGGGCTATGACTACCTGACTCGGCAGGTCGCCGCGATGGACTCCACGGAGAAGGGTCACGCGTCGCTGGCGTCGTACTACACGGCCAAGGGTGAGGTGCCGGGCCGGTGGGTCGGCGCCGGCCTCCAGTCGCTGGAGGTGGTGGCGGGGTCGGCGGTGTCGGCTGAGCAGATGCAGTCGCTGTTCGGGGCAGGGTTCCACCCTGACATGGCGGCCCGTTTGGCGGCCCTGCCGGTGGGCGCCACGCGCGAGCAGGTGCGGGTCGCGGCCCGGGTGGGGGCACCGTTTCGGATCCATGCCGCGGCGAGCGCGTTCCAGCAGGAAGTCACAACGCGATGCGCGGTCTGGGCGGCGGAGCAGGGTCTGGGGGCGGATGAGGCGGTGCCGTTGGAGGTCCGGGCACGGGTCCGTAGCGAGGTCGCAATCGAGGGTTTCGTGGCGCGGATGGGTCGGCCGCCGAGCGGGGTCGAGTTGTCGTCGGAGGTGGCGCGGCTGTCGCGGGACCCGAATACGGCGTGTGCGGGGTTCGATGTGACGTTCACGCCGGTGAAATCGGTCTCAGCGCTGTGGGCGGTCACCCCCCTTCAGGTGGCCGCGCAGATTGAGGAGGCTCATAACGCGGCGGTGGCCGACGCGTTGCGGTTTGTGGAGGAGCAGGTGTTGTTCTCCCGCCGTGGCGCGGGCGGGGTGCGGCAGGTGGAGGTCACCGGTCTGATCGGGGCCGCGTTCACGCACCGCGATTCCCGGGCCGGGGATCCCAATCTCCACACGCATGTGGCGATCGCGAACAAGGTCCAGACGCTGGATGGGGCGTGGTTGGCGATCGACGGCCGACCGTTGTTCGCGGCGATGGTGAGTGTCTCCGAGGTGTACAACACCGCCCTGGAAGCCCACCTGGCGCAGCGTCTGGGAGTGCGGTTCGCGGCCGAACCGGTGGCCGATGCGTCGAAGCGGCCGGTGCGGGAAATCGTCGGCGTCCCCGCCCGCCTACGGGAGGCGTGGTCGAGCCGGCGGGCGGCGATCGAGGCCCGGCAGGCCGAACTCGCCGTCGCGTTCCAGCACGATCACAGCCGCCCGCCCACGCCGGTCGAGGCGATCGCGTTGGCCCAGCAGGCCACCCTGGAGACCCGCCAAGCCAAGCACGAACCCCGCAGCCTCACCGAGCAACGAAGCGCGTGGGCAGCGCAAGCCAACGCCGTCCTCGGCGCCCACGGCGTGGCCCGGATGCTCACCGATGTCACCACTCCCCCACGAACCGCTGCTGCCGTCCCCGCAGACTGGGTTGCGGCGACCGCCGGTGAGATTGTGCAGCGGATGGGGACGGCGCGGGCGACGTGGAACGTGTGGCATCTACGCGCGGAAGCCTCCCGCCGGGCCCGGGAACAGGCCACCACCCCCGACCAGGCACACGACCTCACCGAACGCCTCCTGCAGGCCGCCACCCAGCTCTGCCTCCCAATCGTCGGGGCGATGGATCCGGTCAGCGACCCGGCGGTGTTGCGTCGTTCCACCGGCGAATCCATGTACGTCACGGTCGGGTCGCAGCGGTTCACCTCCACCGCCGTGGTGGCCGCCGAGGAACAGATCCTGACCACCGCCGCCATGCTGGACGGGCGCCAAGCGGGGGATTCTCAGGTGTCGATCGCTTTGCTGGCCGCCACCGCCAACGGGGTGACTTTGAATGCCGGGCAGTGCCAGTTGGTGCGCGACATGGCTGTCAGCGGGCGGCGGGTGCAGCTCGCGCTGGCGGCAGCCGGATCGGGAAAAACCACCGCCCTGGCGGTGCTGGCCGACGCCTGGCAAGAGAGCGGCGGCGACGTGCTAGGCCTGGCCCCGTCGGCGGTCGCGGCCCGGCTCCTGGCCGACCACATCGGACAGGCCACCACCCTGGCCAAACTCGCCCACGACATCCAGCACAACCCCGCCCAAGCCGCGAGGCATGTCGGTCCAGGGACGTTGGTCATCGTCGACGAGGCGGGCATGGCCGACACCCCCAGCCTCGCCAGCGTCATCGCGTTCGCGGTGGGGCGGGGGGCGTCGGTGCGGTTGATCGGTGACGATCAGCAGCTCGCCGCGATCGGCGCCGGCGGCATCCTCCGCGACATCGCCACCACCCACGGCGCCCTCCACCTGACCCAGATCATGCGGTTCACCGACCCCGCCGAAGCCGCCGCCTCCCTCGCCCTCCGCGACGGGCACCCCGAAGCCCTCGGCTTCTACCTCGACCACCATCGGATCCACCCCGGCACCGACGACACCACCCTCCAGGAGGCGCTCGCGGCGTGGATCGCGGATGTCGCCGACGGCCGCGACACGCTCATGCTGGCCGCGACCCGCGACCACGTCACCCACCTCAACCAGTGGGCCAGACACCACCGCCACACCACCGGTCTGGTCGCCGGCCACGGCCCCGAGGTCACCCTGGCCGATGGGAATCAGGCCTCGGTCGGGGACGTGATCGTCACCCGCCTCAACGACCGCCGGCTCCGCGCCGGGAGCCGCGACTGGGTCAAGAACGGCGACCGCTGGACCATCACAGCCATCACCCCCAGCGGCATCCACGCCACCCACCTGACCACCAGCCAGACCGTGCAGCTGCCGAGCAGCTACGTGGCCGAGCATGTGCAGCTCGGGTACGCGTTGACCATCCACGGCGCCCAAGGCATCACCGTCGACACCACCCACACCATCATCACCGGCACCGAAACCCGCCAGCAGCTCTACGTCGCCCTCACCCGCGGCCGCCACACGAACCATGCGTATGTCTGCGTGGTCGACGGCACCAGCGAGAACGCCCCCATCCACCCCACCACCCTGCAGCCCGCCACCGCCGTCGACACCCTCGAAACCATCTTGGCCCGTGACGCCACCCCGGTGTCCGCGACCACCGAGGCCCGCCACGCCCACGACCCCTACACCGGACTCGGCGACGCCGCCGCCCGCTACAGCGACGCGCTGACCGTCGCGATCGAACACCACCACCGAGAGGCCGTCGACGACCTCGACCAGCACGCCGACGACCTGGTCGACAACCTCACCGCATGCCCCGCCTGGCCCACCCTCCGCGCCCACCTCCTCCACCACGCCGCCCACACCCACACCACTCCCCTCGCAGCCCTCCGTGAGGCGATCGACACCCGCGAACTGGCCACCGCCACCGACCCCGCCGCCGTCCTCACCTGGCGACTCCCCCACCCCCACCACACCGGCCCCCTCCCCTGGCTACCCCCCATCCCCGACACCCTCGCCAACCACCCCGACTGGGGCCCCTACCTCACCGCCCGCGCCAATCAGGTCGCCGACCTCGCCCAGAAGGTCGCCACCACTGCCGCCGCCGCCGATCAGCGACCGGTGTGGGCGTTGCCCGGACACACCCTCACCAGCCGCACCGTCGCCGACATCGAAACTTGGCGAGCCGTCTGCCGAGTCGACCCCGCCGACCGACGCCCCACCGGACCAACCCAACTCGGCACCACCGCCCACCACTGGCAACAGCAACTGCTGGCCCGGATCCGGCCCGCCCACCCCACCGGCATCTGGACCGACCTGCTACGAGACATCCGCCCCGACCTCCCCGACGATCCCTACGCCCCCACCCTCACCCACCGCCTCGCCGCGCTCCACGCCGCCGGGGTCCCCGTCACCGCCCACCTCGCAGCAGCCGTCGCCGACGGACCCCTCCCCGCCCAACACCCGGCAGCAGCCCTCACCTGGCGCCTCAACCACCACCTCACCGCTGCCGACGACATGCTGAGTCTGGTGCCGGTGTGGGAGACCACCCTGATCGAGCGGCTCGGCTACCAGCAAGCCGCCGACCTCGAAGCCAGCCCCTGGTGGCCCCACCTCGCCAACGCCCTCACCCACGCCACCACCAACGGCATAGACCTCCCTGAGCTCCTCACCGCCGACATCGACGAGGCGGGGTTCGACGACCCCTGCCACGCCCTCCTCTGGCGAACCACACTCCTCACCGAGAATGCCCCCGACGAGGAGCCTGAGCCCCCGCATCCCGACCAGGAACCCCCCGACGACATCCAGCCCACCACGGGGCCCAGCCTCCTCATCCGAGCGCTCGACGACGCCGCCCGCCTCCGCGACTGCACGGAGGCCGACTTCACCGACCTCGAACTCCGCCAAGCCTTCGCCGCCGCCGACCGATGGACCGACACCCCCCACACCCCCCAACGCCTCACCGCCGCCATCGAAGCCGCCACCACCTACTACGAAACCCAACTCCCCGGCAGCTGGACGCAGGACTACCTCACCCAGCGCCTCGGCCACGACCTCACCGGCGACCCCCGCTACCGCCCCGGCCACGCCCCCGCCGGCTGGACCACCCTCGTCAGCCACCTCCGCCGACACGGCTTCACCACCGACGAACTCCTCACCACCGGCCTCGCCACCCGCACCCGCCACGGCACCATCATCGACCGCTTCCGCGACCGCGCCATCCTCCCCATCACCCACGACGGCCTCATCGTCGGGTTCGTCGCCCGACGCCACCCCGACGCCGACGACACCCACGGCCCGAAATACCTCAACAGCCCCAACACCGCCCTGTTCACCAAACGAGACACCCTCTACGGCCACCACCTCCTCACCCCGGATTCTGTGCCGGTGATCGTGGAAGGCCCCATGGATGCGATCGCGGTCACCCTCGCCGGCCACGGAGCCTACATCGGCGTCGCACCGCTGGGAACCGCGCTGACTCCGGAACAGACGCTGCTGCTGCGGGGCGGACCGACGCCGCTGATCGCCACCGACGCCGACAACGCCGGCCACGTCGCAGCCGAGAACACGTTCTGGCTGCTCGCGCAGCACCGCTTCGACCCCCGGCGGCTGCTGCTGCCTGCCAGTGGCGACCCGGCCCAGCTGCTCGAGCAGCACGGCCGAGACGCGCTGCACGACGCGCTGGCCCAGGCCGCCACCCTCCAGGGGGAACTGATGATCCGTGACCGGATCAGGTTCCTCGCCCCTGCTGAGGCCGGCCGGCAGGTCGCCGAGATCCTCGCCGCCCGCCCACCAGCCACATGGAAGCCACACTTGGCTGTGGTGCCGGAGGAGCAGACCCGGCACCTGATGGCGCGCGTCAACGCCTGGACCACCACCCCGGCCACGGCTGCCAGCCATGCCCACGAACAGACACGGGAGATGCGTCGCCGCCTTGACCAGCCCCCAGCCGAGCGCTGGCAGCGGTGGGCCGATCTCACTGGACTGGCCGAGGTGGGCCAGTGGCCGGAGCTCGCTGGCCGACTCGACGAACTCCACCGCGTCGGCGCCGACACCACGCTGTTGGGGAAGCGGCTGGCGAAGGTGCCGGCCACGGTGGCGGCCGCGACCTTGGCGCACCACCATCCGGGACATGCGGTGAAGGTCGACTGGCGTCCCTGGGCCGAGGCCGTGAACCCAGCGCTGTTATGTGACGGGTGGGAGACCGTGCGAGCGGACCTCACCCGACTGCAGGCCGCGGGCATCGACCTCACCGCGCTCGCGGCCGCGATGGCAGGTCGCGAACCGGAGAAGGTGGCGGTGGGGCTGCGTAACGTGCTGCGTCAGCACAGCACCCAGATCAGCGACACAGCAGCCGGACAGACGAAGATAATGGCACCACGGATTAGCAGAGCGGTGCGTCCAGATGGTTCACGCGGTGTGTGACCGAACCGGAGGACGATCCCGCTACAACCAGCCCTTGCTCGAGGCAATTGCGGCTCAGCACAGATGAGGGGTCTGTACTCGTCGTTGATCTCGGAATAGCGTAAACAACGCGACGCGGTCCTGCTGGACGGGAAGAGCCCTGGAGAGGCAGTGGGTCGTCCCAGTGCGGTTCAGGCGGAGAACGCCCGGCTGAAAGCGCAGTTGCGCCGGGCCGAGAAGGAGCGTGATACCGCGGAGGCCGCGCTGGAGATCATGGGAAAACTGCACGCGCTCTTGGGGCAGATCTCCGAGAGCGCGGACACCGACACGCAGCGCAAGAAACGCTGATGGACACCTATGTGGACCTGACCGGGCAGGGGATCACGACCCGGCAGGCCGCGGCGCTGACCGGGGTGGCCCGGGCCACCGCCACACGCGCGATCGCTCGTCAGCGCCGACCGGACCCGGAACCGGCCACCCCGCGACCCGAGCCGGTGAACAAGCTCACCGACCTCGAACGCGCCGAGGTGTTTGCCGTGCTCAACAGTGACGAGTTCGTCGACAAGCCGCCGTTGCAGGTCTACGCGATCCTCCTCGAACGCGGTGGACTCACCCAACCCTGACACGTAGGGTGGGGTGTAGGTGGGTCTCAAGGCATGCTCATAGTTCGTCCCGATGCTTAACAATCCGAGTATCCCCAGTTCGGCGACAACGTTCCATCGCTGCCCAGGCACTCTCGTCCCGACTTCGATCGTGATGCCGTCGGAGGCGCACAGGACCCGAGGCTCACAACGTCCTAACCTCGATATTTCATGACGGGCGTGTGTGGGGCTGGTCGGCGCCGGTGGCGTCGGGGTTGTTCTGATTCTTGCAGGTGGGTGTGACAAGACCCCGCGTGACGTCTGCGGTGCGGGTTTCCAGGCCGGG
>NZ_JBUZNN010000019.1:0-16955 GCF_055326235.1 Tessaracoccus yangjingae
GCCTCGAAGCTGTGAGTCTGGTGTCACCACCTCATTGGTGGTGTTGTTGGGATCGACGGTCGCGTCGTGACTCTCCTCGAAGCTGGCCCTCCGGGTGCCTTGGTCAGGACATGTCCGGCGTGAGCGTCGACCCCGACCCGAGCAGAAACCAGTGGCCTGATTCAGGAGCTTGACCAACCAGCGTCAGCAGCGCCGGTTGTGTCCCATCACAGTTGTGCCTAGTCCCTGCCCGGATCGGAACCCGATGGTTGACGTCCATGGAAGGGGACGCATGTCCAGTGTGAAGAATCTCCGCGAGCTTGTCGACCTCGTGATCGGGGTCGACACCCACGAGCAGTTCCACGTCGCCGCGGCCGTTGACGCGGTCACCGGCGGGGTGCTCGACACGATCAAGACCCCGGCCGACCCGGCCGGCTATCAGCAGCTCATCGACTGGGCCCACACCCGTCCCGGCCGGCGCGGGTGGGCCATCGAGGGCACCAACAGCCACGGCATCGGCCTGACCCGCGCCCTGGCCGGCGAACTGGTGGTCGAGGTCGACCGACCAGAGCGGATCAAGCGCCGCAACGGCGCAAAGTCCGACTCCATCGACGCGGTCCGGGCAGCCCGGGACGCGTTGGGCCGGGACTCCCTGTCCACCCCGCGGGCGGTCACCGGTGACCGTGCCGCGCTCCAGGTCCTTGTCACCAGCAGACACCTGACGATCACGCAGGCCACCGACACCGAACGCCAACTCCGCTCGATGGTGCTCACCGCCCCCGACGAGCTCCGGTCACGGTTCACCGGCCGCAAGACCGCCCCGATGGTCACCCAGGCCCTGAAACTACGACCCCACACCAATGACGACCCCCTGACCGGGATCCTGATGCCGGTACTGAAGGAACTCGCACAGCGGGCCCGGTCGCTGCGGCTCTACGCCAAGGCCCTGCAACGGCAGATCCTCGACATCGTCAGGAAGTGGCGCCCTGACCTGCTCGACCTCAACGGCGTCGGACCGATCGTCGCGGCGAGCCTGCTGCTGGTGTGGTCCCATCCCGGACGCGTCCACTCCGAGGCCGCATTCGCGATGCTCTCCGGAACCGCCCCCATCCCGGCCACCAGCGGCACACAACAGACCAGACACCGCCTTAACCGCTCCGGCGACCGCCACCTCAACCAGGCCATCCACACCATCATCCTCTGCAGACAACGCAACGACCCAGCCACCAAGGCCTACATCGAACGCCGCACCGCTGAAGGCCGAACCAAGCGAGAGATCCGCCGCTGCCTCAAACGATACGTCGCCCGCCAGACCTTCAGAATCCTCGAAAAAGGGGTTGACAAAACATAGGAGCGTCCTAAGAAACGTTCCTTGTCAGCCTGCGTTTCTTAGGCTTCGAGGCCGCTGCGCGGCACCTCAGCCAGCGGGGGGAGGCCCGTCTCGCCTTGTTCCGCTGGGTGAGCCGGTCGGGCGCGAAGCGCCACCGACCGCGTCGAAGCCTCCGGTAGCCGGTTCGTGGACCTGGCCCAGGTCCACGGTGACCTCACGTCGGTTTCGACACGGGCGCGCATCGCTTCGCTCCTCGCGGCCCGGCTCAACCAGCGTCGGGGGAAGGGCCGCTGCGCGGCACCTCAGCCAGCGGTTACAGCCGCTCCGCGACACCGCACATGTCGGCCACGGGGCTCGCGAACCCGTGGCGGTGCGTCGGGTGGTCGGCCAGGCCTGCCGGGGTGATGACGGCACCGTCGGCCGCGGCGGACGCGTAGATCGCCGCCACCATCTCGATGGAGCGGGCGGGCGCATCCGCCGTCGGCGGCAGCGGCCGGCCGGCCAGCAGCGCGTCGAAGACGTCGCGGAGCAGCGGAGCGTGGTCGCTCCGCTCCTCGTGCTCGGGGAAGGCCCACGCCGCCGCCTCGTCCTCGAACCCGGGGGCCGGCGTGATCTGCCAGTTCTCGTGCCCGTGGCCGTAGAGGTGCTCGACGGTGACCGTCGCCTTCTGCGTGTCGATGCGGACCGCGCTGACCTGGCGCGGGGAGACCGCGCTGGTGACCACCTGCGCCACCGTGCCGTTCGCGAACGTGATGGTGGCGGTCGACGCGTCCTCGGTCTGGGTCTCGCGGTCGAGGCGCCACAGGCGGCCCTGCACGCTGGCCCAGTCCCCCAGGAGGAAGCCCAGGAGGTCCAGCTGGTGGATGCCGTGGCCGAGCGTGGTTCCGCCTCCCTCAGTCTCCCACTTCCCGCGCCACGGGACGGCGAAGTACGCCTCGTCGCGGAACCACAGCGTCTGGCAGACCGCGATGAGCGGGCGCCCCAGCGCGCCGTCGTCGAGCAGCTGGCGGACGTGCGCGGCCGCGGTGCCGGTGCGCTGCTGGAACACGACGGCCAGCTCCTTTCCGGCCGCATCGGCGGCCGCGCGCATGTCGTCGAGCTCGTCGAGCGACGGGGCCGGCGGCTTCTCCACCACCACGTGCGCACCCGCGGCGAACGACGCGAGCGTCTGGGCGCGATGCACTCCCGGCGGGGTGCAGATGAGCACAACGTCGGGGTGCTCGGCGGCGAGCAGCTCGTCGAGCGTGTCGTAGACGGCCGGGCTCCCCCACTGCGCGGCGAAGGCGTCGCCCTTGGAGCGGGTCTGGTTGGTGACCGCGACGAGCTCGGCGTGCGGGTGGGCCTCGACCGCGCGGGCGTGGAAGTGGGCGACGGCGCCGGTGCCGACGATGGCGCAGCGAAGGGTCTGGGTCATGCGGATGCCCTGGATCCAGGAGTGCCGATCGCCCGGAGCTCGGCGACGAGATCGGCCCCCATGCCAGAGGCATGGACGGCCACGTCGGAGGTGCCGACGACGACCGCCGCGGACAGGATCAGCGTCTCGCCCGGAGGCAGCCGCGTCTCGGTGAAGAAGAACGGCGCGGGGTTGAGGCCCGCGTACTCCTCGCTGCGGGCGAACCACGGGTTGGGCTCCTCGGCACCGTCGAGCATGAGGACGCCGGCGGAGCGGTCTGGGGCCACGAAGGCCAGCCACGGGCCGGCCCCACCGCGCGCCGCGTCGCCGACGGCCCCCGACGGCCCCTGGATCTCGCCGCCGGTGAAGCTGACGGGACCGCGCCAGAAGATGCCGCAGTAGCCCGCATTCTCCCGGCCCTTCGACGTGGGCGAGCCGAAGCCCAGCACCTCGCCCGAGACGTTGGTCAGGGCGCTGTGCCAGGTGAGTGCCCAGGTGTCGTCGTCGACGGGGCGGGCGGTGAGGCGACGCTCCTCGGTCAGCACCGGCGAGCCGTCCTCGGCCACCCAGTCCAGCCGCTCAAGGAGTTCCGCCCCGTGGTCGCGGGTGCCGAACTCGAAGGACCGGTGCACCTGCGCCCCGTTGTTGGGCAGCTGCACGTACCCGCTCCCGTGCACGTAGGTGGGCCCTCCCCAGAAGTTGTGGGGCCCCACCACGGGCAGCGCCAGCGAGAGCCCCTTGTGCCAGACGTGGTCGTCGGGACGGTAGGCGGTGACGTCTGCGCCGGCGCGCGTCCGGAGGATGGCGTAGGGACGCGGCGACTCGAGCTGCGCCTCCGTCGGCTCGTGGACGTACTCGGCGACGGTGACGTCGCCGTCGACCAGCAGGAGCCGACCTGGCCCGGTGTCGAACTTCATGGGACCTCCACGGTGAGGATGGGCGGGGCGCCCGCCTCAGCGGCAGGCACGACAACACACTAGAGGAATTGCTGGGAAAGCGCTATCCTGACTTCGTCTTCATCCCGATGAACCCAAAGGAGGGCTCATGCACGTGGCCGACAATCGGATCATCCCGGTGGTGGTCATCAACCACGCCGAGCGCGCTGCGGCGCTGGGCGAGGCGCTGGTGGCAGGCGGCATCCCGATCGCCGAGGTGACCTTCCGCACCGAAGCGGCTCCCGAGTCGATCCGGCGGATGTCCGCCAACCCCGCGCTGCTCGTCGGCGCGGGCACCGTGCTGAGCGTCGCCCAGGTGGACCAGGCTGTCGACGCAGGCGCCCGGTTCATCGTCTCCCCCGGGTTCAGCGCCGCCGTCGTTCAGCGCGCCCAGCACCACGGCCTTCCGGTCTTCCCGGGCGCGGTCACGCCTTCGGAGATCATGGCCGCCCTCGACCTCGGCCTGACCACCCTCAAGTTCTTCCCCGCCAACATCTACGGCGGGGCCGCCGCGCTCAAGGCGCTCGGGGCGCCCTTCCCGCAGGTGCGGTTCATCCCGACAGGCGGGGTCTCCGCGGACAACCTCGGGACCTACCTCACGCTCCCCAACGTCGCCGCGGTCGGCGGCTCCTGGATGGTTCCCGCCGCCGCCGTCGACGCGGGCGACATGGACACCGTCCGCACTCTCTGCGCCGAGGCCTCCGCCGCGGCCGCCTCATTCGGAACGGAGTCCTGACATGGGCACTCTCACCCTGCGTCCGGCCGAGGAGTGCCGCTACCAGGCGGTCTCGCTCGGCGAGGTCATGCTGCGCCTCGACCCGGGGAACCTGCGCATCCGCACCGCCCGCTCCTTCGACGCGTGGGAGGGCGGCGGCGAATACAACGTCGTCCGCGGCCTCTCCCGCGTCTTCGGCCTGCCGACGGCCGCAATCACCGCGCTGGTCGACGACGAGGTGGGCCACCTCGTCGAGGGCTTCATCCTTGCCGGCGGCGTCGACACCCGCTGGATCAGATGGGCGAAGAGCGACGGCGTCGGCCGAACCGTCCGTAACGGCCTGAACTTCACCGAACGCGGCTTCGGCGTGCGCGGCGCGAAGGGCGTGTCCGACCGCGGGCACACCGCGATCTCGCAGCTGCGCCCCGACGAGGTCGACTTCGACAGGCTGTTCGGTGAGGCCGGGGTCCGCTGGCTGCACACCGGCGGCATCTACGCCGCCCTCTCCGAGCAGTCCGCCGCGACGGCCCTGGCCGCGGTGAAGGCCGCCAAGAAGCACGGCACGGCCGTCTCCTACGACCTGAACTACCGCCCCAGCCTGTGGCAGACGATCGGCGGCCAGGCCCGCGCCCAAGAGGTCAACCGCGAGCTGGCCAGGTACGTCGACGTGATGATCGGCAACGAGGAGGACTTCACCGCGGCCCTCGGCTTCGAGGTCGAGGGGGTCGACGAGCACCTCTCGGAGCTGCCCATCGAGGGCTTCAAGGCCATGATCGAGCAGGTCGCGCAGGCTTACCCGAACATGTCCGTCATCGCCACCACCCTGCGCACGGTCCGCTCGGCCTCCATCAACGACTGGGGCGCCGTGGCCTGGTCAGCCGACACCGGCCTGGTGCAGGCCACCCACCGCGAGGGCCTTGAGATCCTCGACCGGGTGGGCGGTGGGGACTCCTTCGCCTCCGGCCTGATCTACGGCCTGCTCACGGGTGAGCCGCTCTCCACCTGCGTCGAGTACGGCGCGGCCCACGGGGCGCTCGCCATGACCACTCCGGGCGACACCTCGATGGTGACCACGGCGGAGGTGCTCAAGCTCGCCGGCGGCGGCAACGCCCGGGTGGATCGGTAGCGGGCCCCATCCCTGTGGGCTGAGGCGCGGCGCCCCAGCCCACAGGGTTCCCGCTGGCTGAGGTGCCGCCAAGCGGCCTCCCCCCGCTGGCTGAGACCCCGCGAAGCGGCCTTCCCCCGCTGGCTACGGTCCCGCCAAGCGGCCTTCCCCCGCTGGCTGAGGTGCCGCGAAGCGGCCTCGAAGCCTAACAAACGCAAGCTGACAAGGAACGTTTCTGAGGCTTCGAGGCTCGTCGCTTCGCTCCTCACACTCTAGCCAGCGGGGTCGGACCTCGGGCCGCGGTGGGGGGCCGGGCTCTCCTCAGGCTGCGAGGAGGCGCAGCTCCAGCGGGGTGCCGGAGCGCCAGGCGACGGCCAGCCTCGGTCCGGTCAATGCGTCCGATCCACCCGCGTAGCGGACGGCTTCGCCGGGCTCGTAGAAGGCCACTGCGCTGAGGGCGGCACCCGTCGGTTCGACGGCCCATGCCTCGCCGTCGGCCGTGGTGATCCGGACGGGCCCCCTGGCCACCCAGAGGTCCGGCTCGTCCCCCGGATCGGCCCCGGTGACGTCTGCCGGGGCTGCCCCCAGCGCGAGCTCCAGACACATCGGCACCGCCGGGCCGTCGGTGTCGACCCTCACGCGGATCCCGTCGTCGAGGCGCTCGACGGTGACCGTGGTCGCGAGCGCGACGGTGTCGCGGCCCCGTTCGTCGAAGGACATCCTGGCGGCGAAGCGGCCCTCGAAGCCGAGGCCGTACTCGCCGGCGGGGTTCCGGCGCCCGGGGTCGAGCGGCTGATAGTAGGCCGCCGCGACACTCTCCCGGAGCGTGACGGTGCCTCCGTCGCGCACGATCGCGTCCGCGCGGAAGGGCCCGAGGCCGAAGAACGCCCGCGACAACCGCATCCCCGTCACACGCACCCCGCCGCGCCGGTACGCGGCGATGGACGGCTCGTGGTTGACGCCCGAACAGACCCTGCCAATGGCCGCCACATCCGAGGCCGCCCGGACCACCAGTTCCTCGTCCTCACCGACGAACAGCGCCAGTTCGCTGGCTGCCAGGTCGTGCCAGCCGCTCTGGCGGTGCGCCTCCGCGGAAAGCGCCGGCTCGACGACGGAGCCGTCCAGTAGCCCGGCGGCGATCTCCACCGGGTCTCCGCCTCCGGCCGCGGCGCAGCGCTCCGCCATGGACGCGCAGAGCCGGCACCCGAAGGCGCCTGCGGTGGTGAGGTAGCCGAACTCGAAGGGCGCGACGGAGAACCCGCGCCCCTGATCCTGGCGGCGGGACTGGAGGGTGAGCACGGACCCGTCGTCGGAGGTGAGGAGCGCGTGCGTGTGCAGGTTGCGGTGCACCACGTCGAGGAGGTCCGCCCGGCCCAGCAGCGAGGCCAGCACGGTGAGGCTGGGGTTGCTGACGTAGGCCGCGTAGTTGGGGCTGCGCTCGGAGTAGAGGCCGTCGCTCTGCACGTCGACGCCCTCGGCGAGCCACTGCTGTGCGCGGCTCGTGAGCGACGCGTCGCCCAGCAGGGCGCCCGAGCGGGCGAGCGCCGACGCGATCTCCCAGCGGTGGTTCGGCGTGTGCACTCCCCCGACCCTGAGCGCCCCGGCGACCGAGGAGACGATTCCCTCCACCCGTCGGCGCACCTCCTCCCACGGGTCACCCATGGCGTCCGCGGCGCGCAGGACCAGCGCCAGCCGCGCCAGGCCGTTGATGCTGAAGCTCGTGTCGGGCGGGGAGAGCACGTTGTCGCCGACGACGAACAGCCCCGTGCTCTCGTCCTGCTGGCGCGCCAGCGAGTCGAGGGCCGTGAGAGCCACCGTGGTTGCGGCGTCGTCGACGCGTCCCTCCAGCAGCATCCAGTAGCAGGCCGCCTCGGCCACGTGCTGGAGGCTGCGGTGCGGCGCCTCGGCGCCAGTCCTCACGTCCGGCCCGCTCCAGGTGTCGTGGAGCGAACCGATGACCCGTCGCCGCAGGGCACCCACCGTCGTCACCCCTTGAGCCCGCTGTTGAGATCGGCGTTGAGGATGTACTTCTGGAACAGGATGAACACGAACCCCATCGGGATGATCGAGATCACCGAGGCGGACAGCAGCACCGACCAGTCGATGTTCTCGGCACCGACGATGGAGCGAAGCGCCACCTGGAGGGTGTAGAGGTTCGGGTCGTTAAGCACCAGCAGCGGCCAGATGAAGTCGTTCCAGCGCCAGTGGAAGGAGAAGATGGCCAGCGTGAACGCGATGGGCTTGGCCAGGGGCAGCATCATCGACCAGAAGATCCGCATCTCGCTGGCCCCGTCGATGCGGGCGGCCTCGAGCAGTTCGTCGGGCACGCTGCGGTAGTACTGGCGGAACATGAAGATGCCGGTGGCGGTGATGATCGACGGGATGATCACGCCGGGGAGCTGGTTGTAGAGGCCGAGGTCGCGGATGACGATGAACGTCGACGGCATGATCACCTCGGTGGGCAGCATCGTCGTGGCGAGGATGCAGATGAAGAACACCTTCAGCCACTTGTTCTTGTACTTGGCGAACGCGAAGCCGGTCATGGCGCTGACGATGACGGTCAGCACGGTGGTGACGATGGCCACCACGGCGGTGTTGCGGAAGTACAGGGCGAAGTCGTAGCGCGCCCAGGCCGTCTGGTATCCCGCCACTGACCAGTCCTCGGGGAGGGCGGTCAGGGGGTAGCGGAAGAGCTCGCCGGCGGGCTTGAAGGAGCTGAGCAGGAACCAGGCCAGCGGCACGATGAACAGCAGGGCCATGCCCCAGAGGACCGCGGTCTGAACCGCGGACGGGATCCAGTGGCCGGGCTCGCGGGTGCGACGGCGACGGACTGTGGTGGGCGTGCTCATTCGTACTCAGCTCCCTTGTCGAACTGCATCTGGATGCCGGCGATGACCAGCAGGAGCAGCATGAGGATGACCGACGCCGCGCTCGCGTAGCCGATCTTGGCCCGTTCGAAGCCGGTCGAGTAGATGTACTGGACCATCAGGTTGTTCTGCGTGCCCGGTCCTCCGCCGTTGAGGGCCTGGATCAGGGCGAACTCCTTCATCGAGCCGATCGTGCTGAGCAGGATGACCATGAAGGAGGTGGGCTTGAGCAGGGGAAGCGTGATCTTCCAGAACTGCTGCCCGGTGGAGGCGCCGTCGATGCTGGCCGCCTCGTAGTAGGACTGCGGGATGTTCTTCAGGGCCGCTGAGAACAGGAGCATGGAGAAGGCCATGCCGCCCCAGATCCCGGCGATGACCACCACGAACAGCGACAGGTTGGCGTTCGACTGCCACGAGACCGGCGCGACGCCGATCAGGCTGAGCAGATAGTTGACCAGCCCGAAGCTCTCGCCGAACAGCCAGCGCCAGATGACGCCCGCCACGATCGGGGAGACGAGCCACGGGAGGAAGAAGATGACGCGGGCCACGCCGGCCCCCTTCGTCCGCGGGCTGGTGATCAGCCACGCGGACAGAAGGGAGACGACGAAGCCCAACGGCACCGTGATGACCGCGTAGGTCAGCGTCCGGAACAGCGCGCTGTAGAAGTCCTCGTCCTGGAACAGTTCGACGAAGTTCTCCAGCCCGATCCAGTCGGCGTCACCCACACCGCGGTAGTCGGTGAAGGCGTAGTAGATGCCGAGGCCTCCGGGCATGACGAAGAACAGGACGAACAGGACCATCGTGATGACGGTGAAGGACAGGGGGGCCAGTTGCGGGATGCGGTTACCCCGCCGCTTCCGGCTTTCCACAGGCGTGCTCATGGGCGCTGATGCCTCCTTGGGTCGGTTGGTCGGTCAGCTCAGGGCGTCGGTCATCTGCTCGGAGATGTTGGCCATGGCCTCGTCGATCGTGACCTCGTCGTTCAGGTACTTGACCGTCTCGTCGCGGATCGGGTCACCCTCCGTGGTCTTGCCGGCAACCGCGTTGCGGATGTCGTTGGCCAGCGCGATGCCGACCGCGTCAGGCGAGACGGCGATCTCCTCGTTGTAGATCTCGAACGCGTCCTGGTTGCCCGAGTAGGTGGGCTCGATGCCGTCGGAGGCGGGCAGCATGGAGGAGTACTCCATCAGGCGGGTGTAGTTCTCGGGGGTGTACAGCCAGTCGACGAAGTCCAGCGCCTCCTGGGTCTGGCCGGTCTCCTCGAAGACCACCATGTCCGCCGCGTTGCCGAACATCGTGGCGCGCACCGGCTGGGCCGGCATGCGCACGGAGACCCACTCGAAGTCCGTGATCTCGGCGTCGAAGGACGCGATCTGCCACGAGCCGGAGTAGTAGGACGCCACCTGGCCGGACTTGAACAGCGCGGCCGGGTCGTCGGCGCTGAGCCACACCGAGCGGGGCATGAACTTGTCGTCGTTGAGGGTCTTGAAGTACTCGATCGCCGGCTGGGTGGCGTCGTTGGTCTCGTAGACGCCCTCGTCGTTGGGCAGCCACAGCTCGGAGCCGAACTGGAACAGGAAGGACTTCAGGCGGTGCGAGGAGCGGTCCATGACCATGCCGTACTTGGCGCCGGTAGCCTCCTGGACGCGCGTGGCCGCGGCCACGTACTCGTCCCAGGTCCAGACGTCGTCACCGGAGGTGGGCCAAGTCTCGCCCGCCTCGTCCCAGAGCGTCTTGTTGAGGTACAGGCCGACGGCGGTGAGGTCGCTGGGCAGCGAGAGGGCCTCGCCGTCCTCGGTCACCTTGGCCAGGTCCATCATGACGCCGTTCTTCTCGCCGATCTCGGAGAGGTCGGCGAGCTGGTCGATCCAGGTGGGGTCGACGGATGGCATGCGGGCGAGGGCGGGCAGGTCGTTGGCGAGGGCCGCGTTCTTGACCTTGACGGCGAGATCGTCGTACGCGAGGTCGACGACCTCGATCTCGACGCCGGTCTCCTCCGTGTACTCGGCGGCCAGCTTGGCGTAGCCGCCGCCCTGGGACGTGTCGCCGGAGAGGTAGAACTGCAACGGCTCGCCGCTGGGGGCCTCTGCCCCGCCGCTGGTCTCCGGATCGGTTCCGCCGGCGCAGGCCGCCAGCGGCATCAGCAGCGCCATGGCGACGCCGAGGGTGAAGCGCTTCTTGAGCACTGGAACTCCTTTCGTGGTCACACGCCGTCTTTGGCTTGCGCCCGAGACGTCAGCGTGCGATCGGGTTCCCTCACGGTAGCAAGCGCTTTCCCAAATGTCACGCTTTTTGTGTGGACATTCTCGCGGTGCTTGTCAGGGCCTCCAGCGGGTGGGCGCTGCCGTGGCCCAGGGGGCCCCGACCACCGACCACGGCACCCCACGACGCACCGATTCGAGCAGATCCGCCTCGATGTGCGCGATGACCGGGGCGCGGTCATCGCCCTCGCCCGACCACGTCACGAACGCCTGGTCGACCGGTTGCGGCTCGGGCGATGTCTGGCTGGCCTCGAGCACGGACATGAAGGCGCCGGTCTCGACGAGAGGGGCCAGGAGGGCGGCGCCGGTGTCGCGGTGGTCGAGCAGGTTGGCGAGGAGCCCCTGCCTGGTGACCCGCTCGATGCGTGCGGGCTCGTCCGCGAGGCGCCAGTCGACCTCGTCGTCGGTGTAGCGGAAGGTCACCGAACCGCGGTCGCCGATCACGGCCACGCTCGGGGACGGGTCGACAGCCACCGTCGGGGCACACAGCGTAAGGGCCGCCTGGACCGGGACGCCGACGGTGGTGCCCACCTCCACCCAGGCGGTGTCGTCGGTGGCGATGTCGTGGGCCCGGTACAGCTCGGTGTCCACCCATCGCACCTGGTCAGCGCGCTGTGCGCCAGCGACGGCCAGCGCTGAGGCGACGGCGTGGGCCAGCGGATTGGTGACCACGCCGTCGGCGACGCGTCGGCCGTTGAAGACACGGTGACCGGCCCAGTCGCTCCGCGCGTAGTAGGCGACGCTGCGGCTCCACGCGCCCCACGCGACCACCCTGGCGTGATCCCCCACCAGCCCCTCGGCGAGGGCCACCTGCAGCACGTCGATGCCGTCCGAGCCGAGCGCCTGGAAGCCCACCTGAACGGCTCGGCCGGTGCGCTCGACCACGCCCTGTAGTTGAGTGAACTCCGCCAGCGACGCCGTCGGGGGCTTCTCCAGCAGGACGTCGGCGCCGTGCTCGAGGGCGAGGGCGGCAAGGGCGGCGTGCGTACCGATGGGGGTGGCGATGCTCACCACGTCGGCCTCATGCCCGGCGAGCGCTTGCTGGAGGGTGTCGTAGACGGGCGCACCGGCGAATCCGCCGGGCGCGGGGTCCACCGCCGCCACGAGGGCCGCGCGGCCGGCGGCCGCCTGCTCCGCGATGGCCTCGAGGTGGTGCCGGCCGTATCCGTTGACGCCGACCTGGATGATTCGCGCGGGAGAGCTCACCCGACCATCCTGTCACCACTGCGCTCCCCGCGGGAGCGCCGCGAACCCGACCTAGACTTCCGGAGTGACCCATCCCCAGCCCGCCCCGCTGGTCCTGCGCGGACTCCGGTTCGACGCGGCCAGGCCCGCCGTCATGGGCATCATCAACCGCACCCCCGACTCCTTCTACGCCTCCGCTCGTTACCTCGACGACGACGCCGCCCTCGCCCGCGCCGTGCAGATGGTCGACGAGGGGGTGGACCTCATCGACGTCGGAGGAGTCCGCGCCGGGCAGGAGGGCGAATGGATCGACGAGGCCACCGAGATCGCGCGCGTCCGCCCGTTCGTCCTGGCGCTGCGCGAGCGGTTCCCGCTCCTCCCCATCAGCCTCGACACGTGGCGCGCCGAGGTGGCGCAGGCCTGTGAGGGCGCCGTCGACCTCGTCAACGACACCTGGCAGGGCGCGGACCCGGACCTCGTCCACGTGGCCGCGACACTCGGCGCCGGCTACGTGGTCTCCCACGTGGGCGGGCTCCCGCCACGCACGGACCCGGTAGGCATCGACTACGGCCCAGGGGAGGCCGTCGTGGAGGACGTGCTCCGGGTGCTGAGCGACGGCGCCCGGCGGGCACTCGACGCCGGCGTCCGGCCCGACGGCGTCCTCGTCGACCCCACCCTGGACTTCGGCAAGACCACGCCCAACTCGCTCGCCCTCGTGGCGGCCACTGACCGCGTCGTCGCGCTGGGTTTCCCCGTCCTGCAGGCCATCAGCCGGAAGGACTTCGTCGGCGAGACCCTCGACCTGCCCGCCGACGAACGGCTCGAGGGCAGCCTGGCCGCCACAGCCGTCGCCGCCTGGCTGGGGGCAACCGTTTTCCGCGCCCACGACGTGCGCGCCACGCGTCGCACGCTGGACATGGTGGCGTCCATCCGCGGCGACCGCCCGCCGGCCCGGGCCGAGCGCGGCCGCTGAGGGTATCACTGCCTGTCGGTCTGACCTATCACCGCCCCGCCCTCGCGGGGGTGTCCCGCTGGTTTAGTGTGGTGGCGTGGGTGCAAACCCCCTAGAGACAAGACGGAGAGCGATGAGCGATCAAGCCACCAGTGCGGCCGACATCAGCCTGGCCGCAGACTTCGACACTCCCTCCCAGGCGGACTGGGAGAAAGAGGTCCTGAAGGTCCTGAACCGAAAGCGCCCCGAGGGCAAGGAGCTCAGTGTCGAGCAGGCGTACAAGCGCCTCTCGAGCTCCACCGTCGACGGCCTCACCATCAAGCCGCTGTACGTGAAGAGCGACGGCGTGTCCGAGCTCGGCTACCCCGGCGTCGCCCCGTTCGTGCGCGGCACCACGGTGCGCGACGGCGAGATGGACGCCTGGCACATCGCCCAGCTGCACGAGGACCCCGACGCCGCCGAGACCCGGCGCGCCATCCTGACTGACCTGGAGCGCGGCGGCACCGCCGTCTACCTGCGCGTCGATCCCGACGCCGTGGCGGTGGCCGACGTCCCGACGGTGCTTGCGGACGTCCTGCTGGACCTCGCCCCCGTCTACCTCACGTCCAAGACGCAGCAGCTCGACGCGGCCAAGGCCCTCGTCGACGTGCTCGCGGCCTCCGGCAAGGACGCGGCCAGCCTCACCGGCAACCTGGGAGTCGATCCCATCGGCGCAGCCGCCCTGGCCGGCACCCCGGCCGATCTCGGTGTTCTGGCCCAGGCCGTCGAACTCGCCAAGCCGTACCCGGGCGTGCGCCCCGTGGTCGTGGACGCGACGATCTACCACAACGCCGGCGCGGGCGACGTGCACGAGCTGGCCTACGCGGTCGCGGTGGGCGTGGAGTACGTCCGCGCGCTGACCGACGCGGGCCTCTCCGTGGACGAGGCCTTCGGCGCCCTGATGTTCCGCGTCTCGGCCACCACGGACCAGTTCGCCACGATCGCCAGGCTCCGCGCGCTGCGCGGCCTGTGGTCACGCGTCGGCGAGGTCCTCGGCGTCACCGAGGCCAAGCGCGGCGCCATCCAGCACGCGGTCACCTCCGAGCGCCAGATCTCCCGCGACGACGCCTACGTCAACATGCTGCGCGGCACCATCTCCTGCTTCGCGGCCTCCGCGGGCGGCGCCGAGGTGCAGACCGTGCTTCCGTTCGACGCCGCGGCCGGCCTCCCCACGGACTTCTCGCGCCGCACCGCCCGCAACACGCAGGTGGTCCTGGCCGAAGAGTCCAACGTGGGCCGGGTCAACGATCCCGCAGGCGGGTCCTGGTTCGTCGAGTCGCTCACGAAGCAGCTCTCCGACAAGGCATGGGCCGTGTTCCAGGGCCTCGACGCAGCCGGCTTCGCCGCCGCGCTTGCCGACGGCACCGTCAAGGCCCAGCTCGACGAGCTCAACGCTGCCCGTGCCGCGCAGCTGGCCACCCGCAAGATCCAGCTCACCGGCGTGTCGATGTTTCCCAACCACGAGGAGGCCGCGCTCGAGCGCAAGGCCCGCCCCGCGGCCCCGGAACTGGGCGGGCTCACGGTGGTGCGCGACTCGCAGGTGTTCGAGGACCTCCGCGACCGCTCCGCGGCGGCCCGCGCGGCCGGCAACGCGCCGACGGTGCTGCTCGCCTGCCTCGGCGCCCGCCGTGACTTCGGTGGACGCGAGGGCTTCACCTCGAACCTGCTGCACGTGGGCGGGCTCGACACGCTCGTCGCCGAGGGCGAGACCCCTGAGGACTTCGCACGGCAGCTCACCGAGTCGGGCGCGAAGGTCGCAGTGCTGTGCTCCAGCGCCAAGGTCTACGCCGCCCAGGGCGTCGCGGTGGCCGAGGCCCTGCGCGCCGCGGGTGCCGAGACCGTGCTGGTCGCCGGCCAGATCAAGGAGCTGGGCGAGGGCGCCGAGGGCGCCGTCGACGGCAACGTGTTCGACGGCATGAACGTGGTCGAACTGCTGACCGACACCCTGAACAAGATGGGAGCCTGAGCATGACTGTCCCCCGCTTCACCGACATCGAACTGACCGAGGCGGTCTCGGCTGACGCCGCCGCCAAGTTCGAGGCCATCATCGACGCCACCGGGCACTCCGCCGGCTGGCAGACCCCGGAGCGCATCCTGGTGCCGCCGCTGTACGGCGATTCGGACCTGGCCGGCCTCGACTTCCTCGAGACCGCGCCCGGCATCCCGCCGTTCCTCCGCGGCCCCTACGCCACCATGTACGTCAACCAGCCGTGGACGATCCGCCAGTACGCGGGCTTCTCCACCGCCGAGGAGTCCAACGCGTTCTACCGCCGCAACCTGGCCGCCGGCCAGAAGGGCCTCTCGATCGCGTTCGACCTCGCCACCCACCGCGGCTACGACTCGGACCACCCCCGCGTGGCCGGTGACGTGGGCATGGCCGGTGTCGCCGTCGACTCGATCCTCGACATGCGCCAGCTGTTCGACAAGATCCCGCTGGACCAGATGTCGGTGTCCATGACGATGAACGGCGCGGTGCTGCCGGTGCTGGCGCTGTACGTCGTCGCGGCCGAGGAGCAGGGCGTCAAGCCCGAGCAGCTCGCCGGAACCATTCAGAACGACATTCTGAAGGAGTTCATGGTCCGCAACACCTACATCTACCCGCCGTCGCCGTCGATGAAGATCATCGCGGACAT
This sequence comes from Tessaracoccus yangjingae, assembly GCF_055326235.1. Taxonomy (NCBI): domain Bacteria; kingdom Bacillati; phylum Actinomycetota; class Actinomycetes; order Propionibacteriales; family Propionibacteriaceae; genus Tessaracoccus; species Tessaracoccus yangjingae. The sequence continues at coordinate 15,395 of NZ_JBUZNN010000019.1, forward strand.
CTTCGCCTACACCTCGGCGAACATGCCCCGGTTCAACTCGATCTCCATCTCCGGCTACCACATGCAGGAGGCCGGAGCGACGGCCGACATCGAGATGGCCTACACCCTGGCCGACGGCGTGGAGTACATCCGCGCCGGCGAGTCCGTGGGCCTCAACGTGGACCAGTTCGCACCCCGCCTGTCCTTCTTCTGGGCCATCGGCATGAACTTCTACATGGAGGTCGCCAAGATGCGCGCCGCGCGCATCCTGTGGGCCAAGCTGGTGCGCCAGTTCGGGCCGAAGAACCCGAAGTCGATGAGCCTGCGCACGCACTCGCAGACCTCCGGCTGGTCGCTGACCGCGCAGGACGTGTACAACAACGTGGTGCGCACCTGTGTGGAGGCCATGGGCGCCACGCAGGGGCACACCCAGTCGCTGCACACCAACGCGCTCGACGAGGCCATCGCGCTGCCGACGGACTTCTCCGCCCGCATCGCCCGCAACACCCAGCTGTTCCTGCAGCAGGAGTCGGGGACCACCCGCACGGTCGACCCGTGGGCCGGCTCCGCGTACGTCGAGAAGCTCACCGAGCAGCTCGCCCGCAAGGCGTGGGAGCGGATCCAGGAGGTGGAGCAGGCCGGCGGCATGGCCAAGGCCATCGAGCAGGGCATCCCGAAGATGCGCATCGAGGAGGCCGCGGCCCGCACCCAGGCCCGCATCGACTCCGGCCGCCAGCCGGTGATCGGCGTCAACAAGTACAAGCTGGACACCGAGGACGCCCTTGAGGTGCTGAAGGTGGACAACCGCGCGGTGCGCGAGGCCCAGATCGCGAAGCTGGCGCAGCTGCGCTCCGAGCGCGACGAGACCGTGACGCAGGAGATGCTGGAGCGGCTCACCTGGGTGGCGGCCAACCCCGACGCCACAGACCCGGACCGCAACCTGCTGAAGGTGGCCATCGACGCGGCCCGCGCGAAGGCCTCGCTCGGCGAGATCTCGGACGCGCTGGAGAAGGTTTACGGCCGCTACACCGCCCAGATCCGTACCATCTCAGGTGTGTACAACACCGAAGCCGGCACCAACGAGGACATCGCGACGGCCCGCAAGCTCGTCGAGGAGTTCGAGAAGAAGGAGGGGCGCCGCCCGCGCATCCTCGTGGCGAAGATGGGCCAGGACGGTCACGACCGTGGCCAGAAGGTCATCTCCACCGCCTATGCCGATCTCGGCATGGACGTCGACGTAGGCCCGCTGTTCCAGACGCCGGAAGAGGTGGCCCGCCAGGCCGTCGAGTCCGACGTCCACGTGGTGGGCGTCTCCTCCCTCGCGGCCGGCCACCTCACGCTGGTGCCCGCGCTGCGTCAGGAGCTGGACAAGCTGGGTCGCGAGGACCTGATGATCGTCGTGGGTGGCGTGATTCCGGCCCAGGACTTCGACGAGCTCCGCGAGCACGGCGCCGACGCGATCTACCCACCCGGCACCATCATCCCGGCGGCGGCGATCGATCTGCTGACCAAGCTGAACGAGCGCCTGGCCGACTGAACCCGGCACACGAGAAGTGGCCCGTCCCCTCAGGGGGCGGGCCAC
>NZ_JBUZNN010000019.1:16965-31476 GCF_055326235.1 Tessaracoccus yangjingae
TGGCCGACAAAACCAGGAAAAAAAGAGTTGCCCCTTCCCTTCGGGGGGTTTCCCACTTCTCGTCGATCAGCACTCTTCTCGCTGTCCTCATGCGGTGATCGTTCCTCCAGCCGGGTCCCGGATGCTCCTACGAGTCCGAGGGGCGGCCTGGAGGAACGCCAACCGCAAGCCGGGGCTCAGCCGCCCGACTTCCTCCGGAACTCGCGCTTCCCGCCCACCTTGCCGTGGGCGTGCACCTGGCCGCGCTCCGCGTCGACACCATGCGACGCCGACAGGTGCTCGGCCGCCTTCTTGCGCTCGAGGGCCTGGCGCATGGCCTCCTTGGGGTCCAACTTCTCTGTGGGTTGCTCTGACTCTGACATGCGGACCAGCCTACGCGGATGGCGGTGGGCCCGGGGCCCAACGGTCGCCCGCGCTCTCAGGCGCCGTGTCTCCTTGTAGAGCCCGTCGCGCCGAGCGGCGCCCGCAGCGGCGTCGAACCGACCCGGATCTCCGCACGACACACCGAGCACGACACGCCGTCTCATGAGCTCCCCGAGCCCGCATGCGACGGCGAGAGGCAGGTGGGACGGCGTTTCGTGCGCACCTCGTCAGGGCCGAGCCGCTAGGCCCAAGCAGCAGACGCGACAACCTGCTCGATGTGTGGATAGTCGTGCTAGATGTCTGATTCAAGTGCTGCTGGATGTATGGTTCGCGACCTGCTCGATGTACGGTTCCCAGCCGATCATCCACCCCACCCCACTCCACCCCCGCCCTCTCGGCTCCTTCCGAGTGGGATTTCGGGGAGATGGGGCACATACGGGGCCATCTCCCCGGATTCTCACTTTCTTCGTCGCCGCCAGGACCGTGGGGCCCCGACGAGGGGCTCGTGGCCGCCAAGTAGTCTCAGTCCCGTGACGCAGCTCTCCGATTCCCTCGACTTCGCCCACGGCCCCGCCTGGCGCAACCGCCTCGCGCTGGCGCCGCTCACCAACAAGCAGTCCCACCCCGACGGCACGCTCTCTGACACGGAGATCGAGTGGCTGCTCGCCCGCGCCCGCCACGGCTTCGGGATGGTGATGACCGCAGCGGCGTACGTGGCCCAGGCCGGGAAGGCCTGGAACGGGCAGCTCGGGATCAGCGACGACGCGCACCTCCCAGGGCTCGAGCGGCTGGCCGCGGGCATCCGCGCAGCCGGGGCCGCGTCCATGGTGCAGATCCACCACGGAGGCGCGAAGGCAGATCCGGCGGCGTCCGGTGTGCCCGCCGTCGCGCCCTACGACGATGCCGCCACCGGCGCACGCGCCCTCACGACGGACGAGATCGGCTCCGCGATCGACGACTTCGCCGCCGCGGCCGCCCGCGCCGAGCGAGCCGGCTTCGACGGGGTGCAGCTGCACGGCGCCCACGGCTACCTGCTCTGCCAGTTCCTCGACGCCCACAACACCCGCGACGACGGCTACGGCGGCGACCTGCACGGACGGTCGCGCATCATCCGCGAGACCATCGCCGCAGTGCGCGCGGCAACCTCGTCGGACTTCCACCTCGGGCTCCGGCTCTCCACCGAGCGCTTCGGCCTGAGCACCTCCGAGATCGCGCAGCTCAGCGCGGAGCTGATGGCCGAGGGCGGCCTGGACCACCTCGACCTGTCGCTGTGGGACGTCACCAAGCTGCCCGAGGGCGCAGCCGAAGGCGACGCTCCCCTGGTCAGCCACTTCGTCGGCCTCCCCCGCGGCAGCACCCGGCTCGGGATCGCGGGCAAGGTCACCAGCGGCCCCACCGCGACAGCGGCACTGTCCACCGGCGTCGATTTTGTCGTCGTCGGGCGCGCCGCCATCGCGGACCAGCGGATCGCCGAGCGGATCCTGGCCGACGCGACCTACCCCGGCCCCTCGTTCCCGGTCTCGAAGCAGCAGCTCCGCGACAACTGCGTGGGCGAGCCCTTCGTCGAATACTTCTCGACGGGGTGGCCACAGCTGGTGGCCAGCTGAGCGCCGTGCGCGCGCTGATCGCCAGCGGCGCCGGCCGCTACGCGGACCCGTGGCACCCGTTCGAGAGGACCACGCCGCGGATCGCCGCGATCCTGGCCGAGGCGGGGTTCGCCGTCGATATCGACGACGACGTCGACGGCGCCATGACGCGCCTCGAGGGCGTGGACCTGCTCGTCGTCAACGCCGGGGACCCGTGGGCGGACAGCGACGAGCGCCTCCGGTCGGGCCACCCCGGCCCGGCCGCGCTCGCCTCCGCGCTGAACCGTGGGCTCGGCGTGCTCGCGCTCCACTGCGCAGTCGCGAGCCTGAGGGACTACCCCGAATGGGCGGCCACCACCGGCGGAATCTGGGTGCCAGGCCAGTCCTGGCACCCCCCGCACGGCACCGCGACCATCCACCGGACCCCACCCGATGACACGCCGGGAGACTGCTTCGAGGTGGAGGATGAGCGCTACCTCAGCCTGCAGTTCGTGGGCCCGCGCCGGGTGGCTGCCACCCACGACGGCCCCCACGGCCCCGAGCCCACCGCGTGGGTGCGGCGCCATGGGGCGGCGCGGGTCGCAGTCGACCTCCTGGGGCACGACGAACGCTCCTACGACTCCGCGGGGCACCGGGAGCTTCTCCGCGACCTGGCCCTCTGGGCGGCCACCGGCTCCGGACCGCTCGCAGGCTGAGGCCTCGCGCCCCCGCCCACATCCCCCAGCGGGAGGGCACACGGGACTGCCACAGACCTGACAAGGGCCTCGACTTCCAGACGCCCCCGTGGCAGGCTGAACCATGGACTCGACCGAGGTGCTGGTCAGGGCCGCCGCGGAGGTGCTCGAGGCGCCGGCGGCGGACGACGCCCGGACCCGGCTGGCCGAGGCCCTCCGCGTTGCCACGGGCACCGACATCGCGTCCAGGGTCAGCTTCACCCGGCAGTCGGTGAGCTTCTTCGTCGACGGCGACCCCCCAGCTCCGCCGCCACACCTCCTACCGACACCCAGGGACCTGGCCCTTCACCCACTCACCCGCTTCCACGCGGCCGCGGGCTCTGCCGCTCCTGCCCTCATGACGGACGCCCTGCGCTCCGGCCTCGGCCTGCTTCCCTCGACGCTGGGCGTCATCGAGCGGCTGGGGCTGAGCGTCCACCAGCTGAGTGTGCCTCTGGAGGCGATGACGGCGGACGCCCCCTACACCGGGTGGGTCCTGGTCGCCGACGACCGGATCTCCGTGCGCGCCGTCGAGGCGATGTCGGTGTTTCAGCCCCTGCTGCGGGCGCTGGACCGTCACATCTCTTCCCTCGCCGAAGCCGACAAGGCACCGGACGGGGTCAGCCTCACCCCGCGCGAGCGCGTGGTGCTGCAGCTCCTGGCCGACGGGCTGACCGCCCAGGCGATCGCCAACCGGCTGGCGGTGTCCACGAGGACGGTGCACAAGCACCTGGAGCATCTCTACCGGAAGCTCGGGGCGTCGGACCGGCTCACCGCCGTGCTGCGCGCACAGGGGCGGGGGTGGCTCCCCCGTCCCCGCGATCCGGCTCAGACCTCCAGTTCAGCCGCGCAGTCCCCGAGGTAGTCCTCCAGGGAGATGGTCAGCGCACGGAACTGATCCTCGGTGAGGTAGCTGAACGGCTTGGGGTCATTGCCCTTCTTGTGGGCGCCGCCGCCGGTGACGGTCTTGGAGTGGATGAGGGGTTCCTGCTCCAGGCCCTCAGCCTCCATGAAGTCCGCCACCGCAGCATCTGGGACCCACCCGCAGTCGGCCTGGAGCTCCTCGGGGATGAACATGCCCCCCATGTCGCTCAGCGACATCCACGCGGTCCCACCCGCCAGGTGGTGCTGGTAGGCCGCCTCGGCCCATTGATCCTTGTAGCAGTGGTGCGCCGAGGCCGCCGTCGCACTTGCCATCAGGATGACGGTCCCTGCCGCCGCCATCTTCAGCCACATCTGCCGTGCACTCATGGTGAGCTCCCCTCTCGTGTCTGGCCCGCTGTCCGGGCGTGCCTTCACACTCCCCCAGCCGGGGCGTCGGCGGAATACGCACACGTGCGTAGCCGCGGAGACCGGGGCCGGGGCCGGGCTGAGGTTCGGTGCCTCACTCCCCTTGCTCACCCGTCTGGGCGACCTACCTGGCCAGCAACGCCTGCGCCGTCGGCTCGTCGGTGACGAGCACGTCGAGGTAGCGGCCCGCGATGGCACCCCTGATGGCCTCCACCTTGTCCGCGCCGGCGGCCACGCCGACGACGTTGGGCAGCGCGCGCAGCTCGTCGAGGCTGAGCGAGACGGACCGGTCCGACGCCGACCCCTCGATCACCTGGCCCCTGGCGCCGAACCAGTGCCCGAGCATGTCGCCCACGGCGCCCGCGGCCGCGTAGGCGGCCACGTCGGCGTCGGTCACCATGCCGGTGCGGACCGCCGAGCCGCCCGGCCGCACTGCCCCCACCCCGGTGATGGTGAGGGTGGCGCTCCGGGCCAGGTCGAAGACCGCGGCCACGGCGTCCTCGGTGCGCAGCGACTCGGCCAGCTCTCGGCTGGAGACGAACATCGGCGACGGCACGGTGCGGAGGATGCGGACCGCGGCCGGGTTCTCCGACACCATGGTGGCCACGTTGTCGATGGTGCCGGCCGCCGAGGCGAGCGTGACCCCCTCCAGCGACTCCGCCGACAGCATGGTCAGCGCCCGTGCCACCGTGTAGCTCCATCCGACGCCCACCACGACCCCGGGCCGCAGGTAGCGCCTCGCGTAGGCGGCCAGGGCGGAGGCCACCCGCTCATTGGTGCGCTCGCGGCTGAGCGGGGCGCTGAGGGAGGGCACGACGACTGCGTCGGACAGCGGGGTGCGTTCCCGCAGCTGCGTGGCCAGGCCGAGGGCAGCAAGGTAACTGGCGTCCATCTCGATCCGGACGATGCCGTGCTGGCGCGCCGTCTCCAGCAGACGTCCCACGGTCTGCCGCGACACGAACAGCCGGGCGGCCACCTGCGCCTGCGTCAGTCCGTCCTCGTAGTAGAGCCAGGCCGCGCGGACGGCGAGGTCGAGATCGCCTGCTTCCGGGGTCAACATCGCGCCCCGCCTCCTTCGTCGACCACCCCGGCTCCCGCGCCGTGGGCGGATGCCCAATTGCCTGCCGATAGCTTCTCACGGGCTCGCACCTGGCATAGATTCGACGGCAACACCACAGCACAGTCATGCTCAATGAAGGAGTAGCAGTGACGGAGTTCCCGGCCACGCAGCACGCCATCCAGATCACCGGGGTGGACGAGTTCATCCACAACCCGGCCAAGCCCGTCGACCCCGTCGGCCCCACCCAGCTGATGCTCAAGGTGGAGTCCTGCGGCATCTGCTTCAGCGACACCAAGCTGCTGCACGCCTTCGACTCCCACCCGCGCAAAGCCGAGGTGGTCTCGGGCATCGATCTCGAGGCGCTGAAGGAGATCCCCAGCTACCACCCCGGCTCAGAGCCGGTGGTGCCCGGGCACGAGCCGGTGGCCCGCATCGTCGCGGTGGGTGACCAGGTGACCCACTTCGCCGTCGGCGATCGCGTGCTCGTCCAGGCCGACTGGAAGCACCTCAAGACCCCCGCCTCCAACGGCGCGTTCGGCTACAACTTCGACGGCGCCCTGCAGGAGTACGTCGTCGTCGACGAGCGCTGCGTCGTGGCGCCCGACGGCGAGAAGTTCCTCATCCACGTCACCGACGGCCCCTCCGCCGCCGCCGTGGGCCTGATCGAGCCGTGGGCCACCGTCGAGGGTTCGTACGCGTGGGCCGAGCGCAACCACCCCAAGGCCGGTGGGCGGATGCTGGTGGTGGCCGACGGCGACATCGACGGCCTCGACGCCCTCCTCGCGGCCAACGAGCCCGCCGAGATCGTGCGGCTCGAGCCCGGCGCCGTCGAGACCCTGGCGGGCAACGCCTTCGACGACATCATCTACCGCGGCGCGGACGCGGCCGTGCTGGAGCGCCTGGGCGGGCTGCTGGGCATGCGCGGCGTGCTGTGCGTGGTGCTCGACGGCGGCCGCATCGACGGCCCCGTCAAGCTCGACATCGGCCGCGTGCACTACGATTTCATCCGCTTCTGCGGCACCACCGGGTCCGACCCGGCCGACGGCTACGCCTGGATCCCGGCCAACGGTGAGATCCGCGAGGGCGACAAGGTGGCCATCATCGGCGCCGCCGGCCCCATGGGCCAGATGCACACCATCCGCGCGCTGACCTCCGGCATCCCCGGCATCTCGGTGGCGGGCACCGACCTCAGCGACGACCGGCTCGCGCATCTGGAGTCCCTGACGCGCCCGGTGGCCGAGAAGAACGGCATCGAGCTGAGCATCATCAACACCGGCACCACCAAGCTGGAGCCCGGGTACACGCACCTGTCGTGCATGGTGCCCGTGCCGGCGCTGGTGGCGCAGGCTGTCGACCTCGCGGCCGAGGGCGCCATCATCAACGCCTTCGCGGGTATCCCCGCCGGGACCACCGGATCTTTCGACCTGCAGGGCATCATCGAGCGGAAGGTCTTCATGCTCGGCACCAGCGGCTCGGACGTGTCCGACATGCGCACCGTGCTGCGGAAGATCGAGGAGGGTGTCATCGACACCCACATCTCGCTCGACGCCGTCACCGGCATGGCAGGGTTCCGCGACGCCATCGAGTCGGTCATGAACCGCACCTCCGGCGGCAAGATCATGGTCTACCCGTCGCTCCACGACCTGCCGCTCACCCGGCTGGTGGACATGCCGGAGAAGCTGCCGAATGTCGCCGCCAAGCTCAACGCCGGCGTGTGGACCAAGGAGGCCGAGGAAGCACTGCTCGCCGGCGAGTGATGCCATGACCGAGCACCTGCAGCGGGCGATCGACCTCGCCGTCGCGAATGTCGCCGACGGCGGGGGCCCGTTCGGCGCGGTCGTCGTGGCGCCGTCGGGGCAGGTGTTCGAGGGCGTCAACCGGGTGACGGCGATCCCGGACCCGACCGCCCACGCCGAGGTCCAGGCCATCCGAGCGGCAGCGGCCGGCCTGGGCACGCACGACCTCAGCGGCTGCACCCTCTACGCGTCCTGCGAGCCGTGCCCGATGTGCCTGGGGGCGGCGCTGTGGGCGAGAGTGTCGCGGGTGGTGTTCGCGGCGGACCGCCACGACGCGGCCGCCGCGGGCTTCGACGACGCGGCCTTCCACGCGGAGGTGAGTGCGGGAGTGTCGCGGCTGGGGCTCCTCCATGAAGTCCGCCGCGACAGCCACGCTCCGTTCCAAGCATGGGAGGAACAGGAGACCCGAACGCCGTACTGACTGTGGGGCACCGGCGTCGTAGGATCAGCCGATCATGCCACCTCAGCCTCCCCAGCCCAGCCGCCTCCGCGACCTGCAAGGCCTGCGCGCTGTGGCCGTGCTTGCGGTCATGGCAGGGCATGCGGGAGTCGGACTCTCGGGGGGCTTCATCGGGGTCGACGTCTTCTTCGTGATCTCAGGCTTCATCATCACCTTGATGCTGCTCCGCGAACATGCCAGTACGGGGAGCATCTCCCTCAAGCGCTTCTACATGCGTCGGGTCAAGAGGCTCGGACCTGCCTTGGCCATGACAAGCACGATCACCGTGCTGTTGGCACTGTTGTTCCTCTCCCCTTTCGGACCGCAGGCGACCACCTACGCGACCGCCCTGGGAGCCACGTTTGGACTGGCAAACTGGGTCATCGCCAGCGGGACAGGGGACTACTTCGGCACTGCTGCCGAGAGGAACCCAATGCTGCACACCTGGTCGCTGTCGGTGGAAGAGCAGTTCTACGTGGTTCTCCCAGCACTAATGCTGACCGCACTCGCGTTCGGGGCTCGAATCTTCCGCCGGAATGCGCTGTTGATCCCCGTCCTGGTGATTGCTGGGCTGACTGCCCTGTCACTCACAACCATCCGCATGGGCACTGCCTTCCCGTTTGGCTACTACGGTCCTCTCCCTCGCGCTTGGGAGTTCCTGGCTGGCAGCTTGTTGGCGCTGGTCATCGGCGTGGCGCGTTACCTCCCAGACAGGGTCTTCGGCCCCCTGGGCATGGTGGGCGCGGCGCTGATGACGTGGGGACTGCTCGCCATCACTCCGGAGACTCCGTTCCCAGGCAAGTGGACGTTGTTGCCCGTAGTGGCGACTCTCCTCCTCATCCTCTCCGGCCGCAGGGAGGGCGGCCTGGTCTCCGGGTTGTTGTCCTCGCGGCCTATGGTCGCTGTCGGCGACTGGTCCTACTCGCTCTACCTGTGGCATTGGCCCTTCATTGTGGTCTCGAAGGCGATCTGGCCATTCTCAAGCTTCGCTCCAGCTGTGGCGGCTGCAGCTTCCGTCATTCCGGGATACCTCAGCTACAGGTACGTGGAGGAGCCGATGCGCAGACTGCGTGTTGAAGGCGTGCGACGGTTCGTGCCGATGACTGCCGCGATTCTGGGCCCACCCACTGTCGCGGCCATCGGCGCGTGGCTTGCGCTGACCCACCTCCTAACGCCGGCATTTGCGCTCGGCGACGACGCCAGCGGAACGGGCAATTCTCCCGAGACCTCACAGCTGGTTCCCTGCACCGACACCGAGATGTCGCAGCTGTCCAACGGGCTCTGCGGTTCGACGCGCGACGGTGATGCATCGGTCCTTCTGATCGGTGACAGCCACGCGGAACATCTGCTTCCGGGCTTGACCCAGCACTTTCCCGAGGTGAACGTGATGATCGTCAGCGTGAGGTCACCCAAGCCCTTCGGATCGGTGGATGGAGTCCGAAGCGTCATCGAGTTCATCGAGCGCAGGCCGGAGATCCGAACCATCCTCTACAGCCGTCACCTGGCTCGGGATGGGAAGGAGCTCTCCGCCGCAGAGGTAGAGGGTATTGAGACGATCGTGGAGGGGGTAGCGAATCTGGATCGCCGCATGTTTGTGTTCGACGACAACCCGGTGTGGCCGACCGACGTCTTCAGCTGCGCGCATCGACGATCGCTGATCCTCCCTGGGACTGTGTGCGAATGGGATCGCGAGTACTTCGACGGACGCGCTGAGGCGATCAGAGCCGGGCTCTCAGAACTCACCGACAATGCGGAGTCGGCCGGTGTCGTTCCGATCCACGAGGCGCTCTGCAACCAGGACACATGCTTTCGACGTCTGGGAGAGGAACTCCTGTACTCGGACGCTGACCATGTCAACGAGGCGGGCTCGCAGTTGATGATCGCCCACGCGATCCAGTCGTCCGTCCACTTCCGCCTGGCCATGGAAGAGGCGGCCGGCAGCTGAGCTCTACCGCTACCACCCTGTGTGCCTGAGCGCGGACTCCGCCAGCGCCACATCGTGTAGGCCGTCGATGTCCACCCCCTCAGCCTCGTCCATGACGAAGAGCCCGATCCTGCCGCCCATCCTGTTGTGGGTCTGCTCGTAGATCTCCGTGCGGGTGAGGTAGAGCGAGCCCGTCTCGCGGTAGCGCAGCTGCTCCGGTGCCATCTCCTGACGGCGACGCCTGTGCACCCAGTCCCAGTGCGCGACCGCCAGCCCTCCCGCCAAAGACCACAGGAACGGAGGGTTGGGCACTACCCCTACAAGCGAGTCGACGCCGTCTGCATCGAACTGCGACACCGCGCGCTGGATGGTCCCCGGCAGGCGCACCGGAGACGTGGCCTGGAGCAGCAGAACGTTGTCCGGGCGTGCGAAGCGGTCTGTACAAGCCTGGATTGCGTGCTCGACGACGGGCTCCGTCGGCGTCTCGTCCTGCGCGAGGCGGGCCGGGCGTTCGATCACCCAGGCCCCCGCGCCCGCCGCGACCTCCGCAATCTCGGCGTCCTCGGTGGAGACCGCGACCCGAACGCCCGGCGCCGCCAGAGCCTGCTCGATACTCCAGACGATCAGGGGCTTACCCGCGACCTCGATCAGGTTCTTCCTGGGGATCCCCTTGGACCCGCCACGGGCGGGGATGACAGCGAGCGTTGACATGGCCCCATTGTCGCGCCTCTTCGAAGGGAGTGAGCCCGGCAGATGCCAGCCGCGTACCAAGCCGGTCGGCGTAGAGTCATCGTTGATCGGAGGTTGAGCCAGTGACACAGCCCCAACAATCGCCGCCGGGGACGCAGCCCGGCCACCTCGTGCGCCTAGCTGTCGCGCACGACCAGCGCGGGTCGTTGGCAGCGCTGGACTTCCTCGCTGGGCCCTTCGTCCCACAGCGCTTCTTCGTTGTGTTTGGAGTCCCGGGGTCAGCCTCGCGCGGGGAACACGCTCACCGAGCGTGCGAGCAGATCCTTATCTGTCTGTCCGGCTCTCTCTCATGCTCGTTGGACGACGGCGACACGAAGGCGACCTACCGCCTGAACAGACCCGACAGGGGCCTCTATGTTCCTCGCATGACGTGGGGAGTCCAGTTTGCGTTCACTCCTCACGCCGTGATGGGCGTTCTGGCGTCGCTCCCCTACGACGACACCGACTACATCCGCGACTACGACGAATTCCTCAGCCTCGCTGGCCGCGCAGGATGACGTAGAGGGACGGTCAGCTGCAGAGAGACGAGAACGCCCATAGGCGCGGTCCACTAGCCTGAGGTCGTGCGTATCGGCGTAGTAACCCCGTGGGACATTGAGGACCCGCGTGCCTGGTCCGGCATGGTCCGACCCATGGTGGCTTCGCTGAAGGTTCCGGCGGAGGTGGTCCCCTTCGTGACCGAGCATGTGCGGGACTCCATCGTCGACCGCGCGTTGGCCCGTGCCCTCGACGGCCGTTTCGGCCGCCGGTACCTCGTGGGGCACGCGGTGGCCACCGCTATGAAGCGCGGCCGAGCGCTGGGGCGCCGGTTGAGGGAGAACCCCGTCGACGTGATCATCGCGATCGCGGCGTCGCAGGACATCGCATTCCTCGACACCGACATCCCGGTGGTTCAGGTCTCGGACACGACGTTCCGCGCGATAAGGGACTTCTATCCACTGTTCAGCAACCTGACGCCGCTCTCCGCCGCGCAGGCGGCGGTCCAGGCGCGCCGTTCCTCCCGCCGGACCCGTCACACACTCGCCGCCACCGGCTGGGCACGGGACGCGCTCATCCGCGACGACGGGCTCCGGCCCGAGGAAGTCACGCTGGCGCCGTTCGGGCCTGCCGTCCAGCCGACGGGGGGTCAGCCCTCCCGCCCGTCGACCGGTCCGCTCAAGGTGCTCATGGTGGCCAGCGACTGGGAGCGCAAGGGCGGCCCGGACGCGCTGGCCACCTGGGAGGAACTGAAGCGTCGCGGAGTAGACGTCGAGCTCACAGTGGTGGGCGATGCCCCGTCACTCCCGGACGGTGTCCGTCGCCTCGGACGGGTCTCGCCGGAGCAGATGGGCGAGCTCTACGCCTCACACCACGTGCTCCTCGAGCTGGCGACCAACGCGGCAGGCGTCACGCTGACCGACGCCGCCGCGTTCGGCCTGCCCGCAGTGGCTGCCAACACTGGCGGCGTGTCGACCATCGTCGACGACGGGGTGACGGGGTTCCTTGTGGTTCCCGGGGACGTGAACGAGGCTGCCGATCAGGTCGCCCGACTTGTGGACCCCGCGATGCGGGCGTCGATGGGCCGAGCGGCCCGCGAGCGAGCGGACACCCTGCTCAACTGGCACGCCTGGGGCGAGGCAGCGCTGGGGGCCTGCCAGAGTGCGGTGACCGGCACGCCCGGTTCAAGAGCGACATCGGACGCGTCGTCGGGCGCAGCTGGCAACCCGGCCGGCCCGATCGTCGTCCTGTCCCCTTCCGTCCCCTACCCCGGCATCGAGCACGCCGGCGGCCAATACATCCGCCGGCTCCAGGAGGCGCTGGAGCCACACACCCGTCCCATGTGGATGGCAATGGACCGTCCCAGCCTGCGGCACTCGCTCAGGCAGCCTGGCGTGGTCGACGAGATCCTGCTGCTCGGCGACTCGGAGGCTCCCTCGCCGCTCCGCCGTCGCGCCTACGACGCGGCCGACTGGGTCGAAGCGAAGCTGGGCCGCCTGGACCCCCAACCGATGCCGCTGGCTCCGGCGCTCGATCTGCTCCTGAACCCCCGGGTTCGTCGGCACATCCGTGAGGCGCGGCTTCTGGACTTTCAGTGGGCGAACTACACCAGGCTCTCGGCCCTAACCCGGCTCCTCAACCCGCGGGCGCGGCTGCACTTCACCTTTCATGACGTGCTCAGCCAGAAGTGCGATCGCTCCGCCGAAGCGGCGACCCACCCCGTGCGGCGCGCGCGGTGGCGCGTGAGCGCGTTCCTAGCCCGGCGGTGGGAGCGGCGGGCTGTGATGCGAGCCGACCTGTGCGTGGTGTTCAGCGCGAAGGACAAGGACCTCCTCGACCCCGCGCGCCGAGGAACCGTGGTGGTCATCGATCCCCCGCTCGCGGAAGGGACTCCTCCCACCCATCGGCCAAACGACGACGCGCGCATTCTCTTCGTCGGCTTCATGGCCCGTCAGGTGAACGTCGACGGGCTCCTCTGGTTCCTCGCCGAAGTGTGGCCGACGGTGCTCGACCAGGTCCCGCATGCTCGCCTCCGCATCGCCGGCGGGGCCATGGCACCTGGTGTCCAGGACGCGGTCCGAGACGGTTACCCGAACGTGGACGTGCTGGGGTTCGTGCCGGATCTCGCGGACGAGTACGCGAGGGCGAGTGTCGTCGTCGTACCCCTACTCCAGGGGGCCGGCGTGAAGTTCAAGACGATCGACGCACTGCTCCAGGGGGTGCCCGTGGTCACCACCACCATCGGGGCTGAAGGCATCGGCGACGCCGACCTGTTCGCCGGACTCGCGGATGCACCCGTCGATTTCGCGGGCGCCATCATCCGGGTATTCGGGAACAACGATGAGGCCGTGGCGCGAGCCGAATCTGCCCAGGAGTGGGCATGGCGTCGCTACAGCCTCGAGCGCTTTCGAGCTGCGGTCGACGCCATCTATCTCTAGCCTCGTGCTTTCATGACGGTGGGTGGACTGTAGTGGCCTGAGATAGCGAAAGTGCCCCTGACTTGGGATGATGTGACTTGTCTAGAGAAACATCGACCAACAAGAAGGAGCACCTTCGAGGTGAAGAGTACCGGCTCGTATCCCAGGGTTCATGTCGATACCGCGAAGGTGACCGCGGTCGGGCAGGCTGGCGGGATCCTGCTGACCGAAACCATCCGCGCGGCCGGCCTGGACCGGGCCCTGTCGGAGGCGCTGTCTCGGTGGCGGAAACCGTTGGCGGTCCACGACCCAGGCAAGATCGTCTGTGATCTGGCGGTGTCGCTGGTGCTCGGCGGTGAAGCGTTGAGTGACCTCGCTACCCTGCGTGCTGAACCAGGGGTCTACGGCCCGGTGGCGTCGGATCCGACTGTGTCGCGGCTCATCGCGGCCCTCGCTGCGGATGCGGACAAGGCCATCAAGGCGATCGCGGGAGCTAGGCAGCAGGCCCGCGCCACGGTCTGGGCCCTGGCCGGTGAGCATGCCCCCGACCACGAGTCGACTGCCGAGGATCCGGTGATCATCGACTTGGACGCGTCGTTGATCACCGCCCATTCGGAGAAGCAGCGCGCGGCTGCGACGTTCAAGCGAGGCTTCGGGTTCCACCCGTTGCTGGCGTTCGCCGACCACGGACCTGAGGGCACCGGCGAAGCCCTGGAGGTCCACCTACGCCCCGGGAACGCCGGTTCGAACACCGCCGCCGATCACATCACCGTCACCAAACAAGCTCTCGCGCAGCTCCCCGACCGGAACCCGCGGCCCGGACGCCGCGTGCTGATCCGCGCGGACGGGGCCGGCGGCACGAAGGAGTTCACCAAGTGGCTGACCGGGCGCAGGGTGGCGTACTCGGTCGGGTTCACCCTCCCCATGGACACCCCCGACCTCTACCACTTGGTCCCTGAGTGGGTTTGGGTGCCGGCCCTCAACAGCGATGGCGAGGCTCGCGAGGGGGCCGATCTTGCTGACTTCACCGGACTGCTGGATCTCGACGGTTGGCCTGCCGGGATGCGGGTGATCGTCCGCAGAGAACGGCCCCACCCCGGCGCTCAGCTGCGGTTCGACGACGTCGACGGCTACCGGCTCACCGCCTTCGCCACCAACACCACCCTCGGCACCCTCCAGCAGCTGGAGCTCAGGCATCGTCGACGCGCCCGCTGCGAAGACCGGATCCGGATCGCGAAAGACACAGGCCTGGCCAACCTCCCGTTGCACGGGTTCGACCAGAATCGGATCTGGTGCCAGATCGTCGCCCTGGCCTCCGAGTTGCAGGCCTGGAGCGCGATGCTGGCGCTGGCCGGTCATGAAGCCCGCCGCTGGGAACCGAAACGGCTCCGCTACCGGCTCTACACCATCCCCGCGACCCTCGCCAGAAGAGCCCGCCGCACCGTCGTCCACTTCAGCGACCGATCCCGCTGGGCCGAGCTGATCATCGACAGCATCAGCCGACTCCGAAACCTCCCGGCACCAGCCACCTGACCCTGTCCTCCACATGACCCTCTGAATCTGGCAGCTCCCGGCCTGGAAACCCGCACCGCAGACGTCACGCGGGGTCTTGTCACACCCACCTGCAAGAATCAGAACAACCCCGACGCCACCGGCGCCGACCAGCCCCACACACGCCCGTCATGAAATATCGAGG
>NZ_JBUZNN010000002.1:0-79915 GCF_055326235.1 Tessaracoccus yangjingae
TGGGTGAGGAACGTATACGGGATGTGAATGCTCCAGGGGACGAGGTTTTCCGGCGGTTGTATGACGGCACCTCGCGTCGTGTCTATGCCTATCTGCGGCGGCATGCCGATCCGGATGTGGCCGAGTCGGTGTTGGCTGAGGTCTACGTCCAGGCGTGGCGCCACTTGGCCTCTCTTGACGCCGATCCGATGGGTTGGCTGATTGTCACGGCGAAGCGAGCGCTCGTGGACCAGCATCGTGCGCGGCAGCGCCGCGACCGGCTCGCCGACGCACTGTTTGCGGGTTCTCGTGACAGACGCCACGAGTCGATGGCCAGCCTGGTGGTGAACCGGCAGCTCCTCCTCGATGCTCTGCGTCGCCTCAGCGACGAGGAGCGCGAAGCCCTCCTCCTGGTCGGCTGGGACGGTTTGGACCACACCAGTGCCGCCGCGGTGGCGGGATGTTCAACGCCGGCATTCACGAAGAGGCTCTCACGGGCCCGCCACCGGCTCACCGACCTGATGGAACCATCCACAGCCGCGGCACCCGTGCTGCGACCTGTCCGGGGAAAGGTATGACTGACATGCGCGACATTGAGTCCATTCGGCCCACCGATGAGGCCATCGATGCCGAGTTCGATGCCCAGCGCCGGGAATCGGTGTTCCACGAGGTGCAGGCACGTGCCAGTGTGGTGCCGATCCGCCGCAGCCGCCGCTGGCCGGCGGCGGTCGCTGCCGCGGTAGCGGGCCTGGCTGTGCTGGGGCTTGCGTTCCAGGCGCTGGTGACCCTCAATGGCCACTCCGTTGCCGACCCGCCAGTGGCTGGGGTGACTGGCAGTAGTTCACCGACGCTGGCCACACCCCGCAACCTGCCGTCACCTCGATACGTTTCGGCCGTAGCGATGCTGGGGCCGGTGGCCGTCGCGGCCGCCGCTGCGCCCGTGGGAGAGCCCGACGCGTTCCTGCACGTGGTCAGGGTGGAGGAGCAACACAGCGTCGCTGGCCAGGGCTCATCTCAGCAGCCGATGCCAGTCGACTCGGGCGTCACCTACTTCGATGACTACATCGACCGTGACGGCTGGCTGTGGAGCCGGCGCACCGGTGACCAGCAGTTCTGGTTGCTCACCGGACAAGACCAATCAACGATCACATCCCTGCCCACGGCCCCGGACGCCCTGGATGCCGCACTCAGATCAGGCACCGGCAACAACAGCGCAGATGAGCGGGTGTTCAAGGGGATCCACGAGATCCTGCTCACCGAGACCGCGCCCCCGGAGCTGCGTGCAGCCGCGATCACCGTCCTGCAGCGCATCGCGGAACACCCCCAAGCCGCCGAGACCACCAAGGACGGACAGACAGCCACCCCCACCATGACAGTGACCACCGTCGACCTTGATGGCGTCACCGGCTACCGGGCCGCGATGACCGATCCGACGTCTCGTCCAGGCGTGGAACGCTGGCTGGTCCTCGACGCCACCGGCCAGATCATGGAGTCGGGAACCCTCACCCCGGAACTCTCCTTCAGCAGCAGGATCACCACCCGGGAATGGGTCGACGGACTCCCCTCCGACTTCGTCGACGTCCTGGGAACCGATCACGTCGAACGCGACATCAACAGCTGAAGCCCGACGATCAGGGACCCGATCACATCGGAGGCAGTCACCCCGGCGTCTCCTCCCTGCCCCAGCGGCGAACGGTAGATGGTCGCTCTGCCCGGTGGTCAACGGTTCAACGGGTCGGGTTCAGGGTATTCGAGGTCGAGACATTCGAAGCCCTTCGCGACGGCGGCGTGGAGGCGCTCGTGGCCGGCAGCGTCCCACTTCACATGGGGGAAGTACTGCCAGTAGAAGGAATCGTTGGAGGCCATGCCTTCGCCAGTGGAGGCCTGCCAGCCCGATGCGATCAGCCATTCCGCGTCCGCAGGGTCATCCAGGCTGTCGGCGTTGGTGAGCCGGGCGCGGCCCGTGACGCCGTCGGGGGTTGCCACGACGACCCACCAGTTGATTCCCGCGGTCAGGCCTTCACCCACCGCGATCTGCACGGCCTCGTCCCAGTCCACAGGCCCCCACCGTGATTCATGGCTCAGACGCGTCGCGCGGCTGATCGGCTCGCATACCATCTGAGCAGCCAGCGCCGCGTCGGGAACAGGCTCGGACCGACCGGGCTCAGAGGTCGCTCCGGATGACTCAGATGGCTCCACCGGGACAACAACGATGGGCGTGTCCTCGGGGCTTGTCTCGGCCGGGGTGGCCGACTGCTGTGAGCTCGCCGCGACTGAGGCCGAGGACGTGACCCTCACCCTCGGCTCCCGAGGCTCGTCCACCGTGCAGGCGGTCAACACCAGGACGCTCAACGCACACACCCAGGCCAGCTGCTTCACCAGCCATCGACCAGAAGACGCGGACGCGTGCGGCGCCGGAGGGTCACCAACGAACCGATCGCGACAGGAACACCCAGACGGGCGGACGTGCAGCAGCTGATGTCTCAACGGTGCCCCCGGTCAGCGGTGGGGTCCTGCACGTTCTTCCAGACCACCATCGAGTTCCGCCCCACCCTGCTCGCCCAACGCGACGACGCCTGCGCCAAGGGCCAGATCCGCCGCGCCGAGATCTACGACAACCTGCTCACCGGCCTCGACACCCACGAAGCCTCTTGACAAGAGATACCCACATAATGCCGCCGAGCGTACGTTTCTCGCGTTTGCATGTCCAGCTGCGCTCCGCCTTGAGAAGTCTGCGGTCGGGCTCGCGCGATCGTGATCCTGGGCTTGAGTCGGCGGGTCTTCGACGTCGAACTCGTGGGCCTGCGATTGATGCTGCGTCTACGCCGTGGCGATAAGTGTCGCAATCCCGAGCGCGATGACCGCGACCACCAAAACGACGATGATCAGCCAACGCAGGCGCTGGGTCCGCGTGGCCCGCGCCTCTCCATCGGTGGAGCCGGGGGTGGGTGGCCTGTCGTGCTCGGAGAGTTCAGGCGGGATCTCGCCGACGACGGTCACGGGAGCGTCGCCGGCTGGGTTAACCCAGGCTCGGGCGGGATCGGGAAGTGGAGCGTTGATCCACCGCCCGGTGATCGGGTCGAACCGCTCTTCCGCGGGCGGCATTACGCGTTCCATGGGCCCAGTCTGACAGCGGGCCAGCCCTCTCGGACCCTGTAGCTGGGAACACCCCGCCCGTCGGAGTGGGTCCATGCCGCGAAACCAGATCGGGCTCAGGAGCCAAATGACCCGATGTCTGCCGACACCGCTTCCCACGAGGTGAGGCTCGGACCTGAGGAGCTGAGTGCGCTCACGGCACGACGGAGGGCTGCACAGCCAAGGATGCAAACCACGCAGTGACAGCGACCAGCGAAAGCAGACCTGGGGCCACCGTGGGCCACAGTCGCTTGGCGACGTCATGGGCTCCAGCGGGTGGCTCCGGTTTCGCAGAAGCTGGTGCGGACTGCCGGGCCTTTGAGGCAGGCGGCGTCGACCAGGGCGCGATCGCCGATGGGCTCGTGAAGGGAAACGGTCATCTGGACGCTGTCGTTGCCCTGGCAGTTCTGGGGCTCGTTGCCAGGGAGCGGTTCGGCGTCGACCCGGATGATGATGTCGTCGATGCCGAGTGAGACAACTGGCTGGGCGATCGCTCCGGTCACCCCGCTGGAGCATTCTGCGCGAGTGACCTCGATAGTGACGGTCGTCGACGTGGCGGTCACGCGCTCGGAGTCGGCGAGGGTCCAGGTCGCGGCTGCGCCCACCTGGGGCGGGATCGTGGCGGTGACTTCGGGGATCGCCGGGTTCGAATCTGGCAGGGCGGTCCGGGTCGCGTCGTCGAGCAGCGGGCGGATGGCGTCGTACACCCGGTTGTAGAAGCCGCTGCCGGGGTCGTCGACGCGCCCGGGGGTGCCCGACTCGTCTACATAGACGGCCGTCGGCAGGATCCGCAGCACCGGGAGGTTCGCGTCGGCGGGGGTGACGACGAAGCCGCGGAAGCCGGGCCCGGGGTCCGGCGGGTCGGCAGGGATCACCTCCCCGGCAGCCGCACTATCGCCGATCATCAGGTACATTTCCTCGGCAACGTCAGGGTCGAGCGGGAGCTGCGGGTTCTCCCGTCCCGAGTAAAGGTCGACTATCACGGTGGTCCGGCTGGGCGGGGCCGCGGGCGCGTCGGAGACTGGCGTGCTGCAGCCCGAGGCGGCCAGTCCGATGCCGGCCGCCACGATGATGCCAACGGCTGCCGCCAGCCAGCGCCGTACTGTAGGGGCGGCAGGTTGGGGGCCCGGTCGGGCGGCGCGGTCGACCGGACCGAGCGGGACCGCCGAAACCGGGATTGGCGACGCTCGGCGGAGACTCTCCCGGATCCGGGTCCCGAAATCACTCATGTCGGAAGTACACACCCGCCTGTGCCGCCACGCCTACCCGGTCCCTGACTCCACCTCGCCACAATGGCGACAGTCTCACGAACCCTGATCCGTTGCAGCAACGCTCCACCACACGTCCGTTCTATGCCGCTGTCGGGGGGATCGGCAGTACCGAGCGCGTTGGTCGCGGGGTACCCTCGGTGCATGAGCATCGTGACGGCCGAGAGCGCGTCGCTGCGTGCGGCGATCATCGCGCATCGCGATGCCCTGGACGGCATCCTTTGTCGCTATCGCGCGGCCAACCCGAGACTGTTCGGCTCTGTGGCCCGTGGCGACGCCACGGGCGACAGTGACATCGATCTCTTGGTCGACTTGCTGCCGGGCGGGGGGAACGACCTGCTCCGCGTGGCAGGGGTCGCCGAAGAGTTGAGCCAGGTGCTCGGGGCGAGGGTTGACGTCGTGGCTGCGCCACTGCTGCGGGATGACGTGTCGTCCAGCGCTCTAGCCGACGCGGTGCCGTTGTGACCCGATCTGATCAGGAGCGGTTCGCCGACATTCTCCAAGCCATTCAGCGTTGCCAGGACTACGAGCCCTACCTCCGGTCCGAAGAGGTGCGTCGGCGTGCCCACCATCGCCAGGACGCGAGTAAGGCCGCTGCGGTCGACAGCAGCCACCAGAGTTCGTCCATCCCGGGCGGATCGGCCCAGGGGCCGAGGTAGAACATCGTGACCATGACGGCCGCGGTGACGATCGCGGCCACTGCGACGCCGATGATCAGTTCGAGGATGAATCGCACCACTCCTGGCCTCCTTCGCCTGCGCACCGTGCGCATCACGTTACCTGCGCACGACCTTCTCTCAGCGGGTGTCGTGCCATTGAGCTCGCCGGTAGCGGATGGTGGTGCCTTGGTGGGCGGGTCCGCGTCGACGGGGCTGGCGGCGGTCCGCTGGTTTCCCCGGCCGCGGTGCCAGCGGTGGCGTATGCGGTGATCCAGGCGCGCAGACTGGCGGGTCGACCCACGGTCACGCCCTGCTCGTCGGCCAGGACGCGTCAGGGCCCGGGTTGAGGTAGGTCCCAGCTGGGTCCGGCGGGCAGGCGGGGCCAGGGATCGGATCCCACAGCATCCGCGGCTGGTCAGGCCGTTCGGAGTACCGCCACGGGGTCGCGGTGTGCGGCCACCATGCCTGCGGGCACCGTCGCGACGAGGGCCGCCACAACCACGAGGGTGGCGGTGGCGGCGGTATGCCCGAGCGGAGCGATGGTTTCCGTGGCCATGCCGAAGGCCGTCACCGCGACGATGCCCAGCACCGCGCCGGCGGTGGTGGACAGCGCGGCGCGAAGAACGATCAGGCTCATGAGGTCAAAGCGGGTGATGCCGAGGGCTCGCCGTCGGCCGAGGTCGCGTTGCCGGATGAGCACGTCGGCCAGGGCAACGGCGCCCACGAACAGCGCGCCGACGAGCAGGACGATGAGGGTGGTCTCGTAGCCGGCCAACCGGACGTCCCCGCCCACCAGGTGGGAGGTCTCGGCGAGGTCCCGTGGGGAGGAGAGGCCCAGGTTCGCGGGGTCGGTGGGCGCCAGCAACCTCCGGAGACCGCGTTCGGTGGGGCCCAGTTGACCCACATCGTCGACGATGACTCGTGCCTGCTCACCAACCCCGGGTGTCGCGGAAACGTAGATGGCGCCGTCGCGGAGCCAGTCGAACGGGGCTGCCGCGTCGTAGGTGCCGACGACGGCGTAGGTGTGGTTGTCCCTCGTGACTAGTGCCCCCGACGGGGCCTCCATCCTGAGGGTGGCGCCCGAGGTGGCCGAAACGATCGCCTCACCAGGCTGGGGCCAACGGCCGGCGCGGAGGGTGACCACGTCGTCGGGGCTGGTACCGACGAGGCCCCAGGCGCTCACCGTCGGCCCGCCCCAGCCGAGGGCGGCGTTGGTAACCGTGGACGCCTTGGTCACCGCTGCGACGGTGTCGACGCTGGAAAGGTCCGCGATGACGCTGACCGCTTCGGGGGTGAGGAACCCATCGGAGCCCTGGTCGGTGACCGCGATCACGCGGGCGCCGGCGTCCTCCAGGCGCTGCTCCAACTGCTCCTGCAGGGCTGCCCCGCGCCCGGAGGTGGCGGCTGCGGCGAAGGTCATTGCGGCCGCAGCCAGCAGGATGAGGATCGTGGGGACCCGGGCAGCCATCGCGGAGGCAACGGCCTCCCGGAGGAGCGAGACCGCCCTCACAGCTCGACCACCCTGTCGACCCGGGAGATGACGAAGGGGTCGTGCGTGGCGATGATCAGGGCCACGGACTCGTCCTTGGCGGCCCCGACGAGGCGGGCCAAGACGTTCTCCGCGTTGGTGCGGTCGAGGTTGCCGGTGGGCTCGTCCGCCAACAGGATCGTGGGGCGGTTCATCAGCGCCCGGCACAGCGCCACCCGCTGCGCCTGGCCGCCGCTGATCTGCCCCGGGAGGTGATCAGCCCGGGCTTCCACGCCGAACGCGCCGAGCAGTTCTCCCGCTCTGGCGATGACATCCCTCCTGCGGTGGCCGGCGTACAGGGTGGGTTCAACCACTGAATCCAGGACGGTGCGGGCGGGGTCGAGCTCGGCGTCCTGGAACACGAAGCCCATGTGGCGGGCGCGCATGGTGGAGCGCTGGGCGTCGTTGAGCGTGGAGGTGGGCCGTCCGTGCACTTCCACCTCACCCTCGTCCGGCGTGAGCAGCAGCCCGAGTAGGTAGAGGAGGGTGGACTTCCCGCGTCCGCTGGGGCCCGTCAGCGCAACCGTCTCGCCGGCGTCGAACTCGGCCGACACGTCGACGAGGACCGGCTCGCGTCCCCTCGGGTAGGTGAACCGCAGCCCGGACACGGAGAGCACCGATGTCACGGAGTCTCGCTCGGTGACGGCCTCGCGGAGGACGTCGATGTGCCTGACGCCTCGGGGGTGACGTCGGCCGAGGCGAGGGCCTGTACAGACTCGCCTAGCTCGACCCCCTCGACGACGGCAAGCCCCGCGTGCGACCTGCTGACCGTCACGGGTCTGCGTTCGCGCGCGTTGCCGTCGACCACGGTCACCCAGGCCTGCCCGGTGGCGTCGGTAGAGACGGCGGCCACCGGGAGCGTGGGGCCGGTGGTCCTGGGGATGACTTCGATGTGCACCGTCACCCACGTTTGCTCGGCTGGCACGGCGTCGCAGTCGTCTCCGCACACCGGCCCGCCGTCTGGGCTGGTCAACGTCACGAGTTCGCCCGCGCCCAGCTCGTCGTTGGGCCGGCTCGACCCCCATACCGCGGGCCAGCTGTGCCCGAGACCCTCGACCGTCATCGGCGCGTCCGCTGGGACCAGGCTCATCTGTCCGGGTGACAACGGGAGGATGAACTGCGGGTCGCCTGTCGTCATCGAGACGGCCACCTCGCCGCCGCCCAGCACCGCCCCCGCCCAGACCTGTTGCGCGTCGACCACAACGCCGGCGGGCAGTGAGTCGGCGGCGACCAGCTCTCCGAGGCCCACCATTCCTGTAGGGGCGACGCCGAGGTTGCGCTGCCACTCGGACACGCCGCGGCCGGTGGCCTCGTCGAAGGTGGAGTCTGCCACGTCGAGGTATTTCAGAGCGACGAGCGCGCCCTCCAGCTGCTCCACGTCCCGGCCGGCCATGCCCAGGGACAGATCGCGGTGGAAGGGTACCTCTCCTTCGACGATGCGCACTGGAATGCCCCCCACTTCGTAGAGCACGTCGCCGACGGCGCGGACAGCCACCGGCTGGTCCGGCGCCGCCGTGACGACCCCAGCCAGAGCGTTGGTGGCGATGGTTCGGGATGCGCGGGATGTTCGGGCACCGTAGTCGAGGGTTTGGCCGATCGTGCGCTCGGTCACCGTGACCACTAGATCCTCGTCCGCAGTCTCAAGTAACCCGGGCGGCGGAGTCAGGGTGACCCTTCCCGCCCAGAAGGCCGCGGTGGCCAGCAGCAGGGCACCGACCAGAATCACTGGCCATCGGCGAGGCGGACCTGGCGGAGCCGTGTCGGATGTGGCGATGTCAGGAGCCATAGAAGTGTTCCCGGGGGAGCGAGGGGCACGCCGCTAGAATGTCGTCTCGGTTGTCGGATCCGATGGTGGGGTCGCTGAATGCCCAAGCGCGGGCTTCGGAGCCGTCTGTGAAAAACTCGTTGATAAACGACGCGCGGTCGGGACCTTCACTGGTGACAAGCCCAAAGGATTCCAGGCAAGGATTTCGCCACTGAGTCAGATACTCCCACAGGAGACCGAGTTGATCATCGTTCCAATCGCGAAGCATCAGCGGATCCGGCGTGAATTTCGAGTAGCAGACGTAATGTGCCAGGCCGTACTGTGGCGACGCCTGGACCCCGCCCGGGAAACTGACTCCACCCTCCTCCGCGACGGCCGGGTATCCAGCATCTGTGAAACACTGTGCCAAGAATTCATCTCCGCCGAGGGGATCCCCGAACGAGACCAGTTCCACCGTCGGTCGTGCATCCTCTTCTGCCAGCTCTGGCCATTGCTGCACAACGGATTGCCACTCCGCATCGAGCCACTGCTGCCGGAACTCCAGCTTCTGCTCCATTGTCATCGGCGGGAGAGTGATGCTCTGATAAGGCGCCCAAGGCTCATTGCGGTCGAAGACGGGCGCCGACGAGCTGGAAGCGGCAGCAACCGGTTCCTGCGCAACACATCCGCAGAGACCAAGAACTGCCAGCAGCGCAGCTGCGATCGAACTAGACCGGCGCGCAAATACCATACGTTCCTGAGTCCTTCAAGGAGATGGACGACGCGTACCATGAAGCGCGGGTCATGGTTGGATGCTGATAGGCGAGGTAGTATTTTGTCGCGTTGTTGTGACGAATTGTGCCACTGGGCATGTCGACACGGAGGATATCGAGACTCGTCTGCTCTCCCCGCACAAGAGGCCGCGCCCCGGCAACACACGTCGGTGTGATTCCTGATTCCGTCGCGGCACCGGCGGACAGTGGTGCAGCCACGGACAGTGAGAGAGCGGCGATGAATGTCAATGCCGTCGCGAAGTGTCTTCTATGCATGTGTCGGACACTAACACGTGGGTCGACTGCTTCAATAGGCGGCTGCACGCCTCAGGGTACTTAAGTACCTTCGTGAACCTTTGAATGCTGGGCCCTGCATGATCTCCTTCAGGTGCGCGAGTATCACTCATATGGGCATGGCTTCTCTCAGCGTTTGAGGGCTGACCTCGGTCAGCAGCCCGGGTACCAGGGGAAGACCGTGCAGATGTCCCGGGCCTCGGCGTCGGGGCGCGGGGGCGCCTCGGCGGGGGCGACGATGAGGAGCAGCAATGCGAGGAGCGAGACCATGATCGGCATGCTGCCCAAGTAGACAGGGGTCCCGGTGGACGTAGGTGCCCGTGGGGTGTGGGTGGGTTCATTCGTGCCCGGATTGGGTACGAAAGATCCTTCTTGCGGGTGTCGGAGTTGTGGGCGTCCTAGGGTGGGTGCTCGTGAAGCGTGCAATGGTGGTGAATCGCCTGCTGGCGTGGGGTGGGGCTGAGTCAGCCGTCGCGCTGCTGATGATTGCGGCTTCGTTGTTTGCGTTCGTGGGCGGCCGGATCTCTGTGTCTGCATTGGCGGCGGATGTGCTGGCGCTGGTGTTGGCGCTTGTCGCTCTGCGCTGGCTGGGGTTGGGGATCGGCCTTCTGCTGCCCGGGCTGGCTGTCGTTCTCTGGCTGGATCCTGACGGTTCGGGAATGGCTCTGTATCTGTGCGCGCTGCCGACCGTGACGGCGATCCGGCTTGGCCGGATCGGACTGGCGGGTGTTGCTACGGCAATTGGTGGTGCGGCGGGGTGGTGGGTGAGTTATCGGGTTCACCCGGACGACAGGGACCTGATCGGGATCACGATCACCTGGCTGTTCACGTACGGGATGGTCTGGGCGGTCGGGTTCGCGGGTCGCGCGCTCGCGAGGGCAGCCGAGGAGCGCGTGCACCGGGACTACCAGGAGCGTGCTCTTGACCTGGCCCGGGATCTGCATGATTCGACCGCACGCAATCTTGCTGTTCTGGCCATGCAGGCGGATGCTGCCGTTGTGGCGGGTTCGGCCACTCCGGAGCAGTTGGAGTCGATGGCGCAGATGGCGCGGGAGGCGAGTGTCGCGATCCGTCGAACCATGCAGCTGCTGGGGGGTCGGCCCGCAGCCCCTGAGCGGGACACGGGTTTGTCTATGGCGGTGGATGTGGGGCGTGCTGAGTTGGAGAGGCTCGGGTTCGAGGTTCGGGTGAGCATCGAGGTGGACGCTCCACTCCGCACCGCGGTGGATCACGCGGCGGGCCGGATCATGCTGGAGGCGCTGCACAACGTGGCCAAGCACGGGAACCCCGACGGGCCGTGCTTGATCATGGTCGAGGCCACCGACGATGCCCTTGATTTCGCGGTGACCAACACACCCCGCGCCGGGGCAGCGGGCGGCCACTCGGGGCTGGGGCTGGAGAGCATGGGGAACCAGGCGCGGGCGCGAGGGGGCTTGGTGTCGGCTGGCCTTTCCCACGGCGTGTGGGTACTTGAGGCCAGTCTTCCGCTCGTGCAGGACACCCGCAGTGGCGTCGCATGATCAGGGTGGGCGTCTGTGATGACGATCCGCTGGTCCTTCGGCTGGTCGCCGATGTCATCGGCCGCGCGGACGACCTCGTCGTGGTCGCGGTCTGCCGTTCCGGGGACGAAGCCATCGCTGTCGATGAGCCGGTTGATGTGTGGCTGATGGACCAACGCATGCCGGAGATGACCGGTATCCAGGCGTGTGCCGTCCTGACTGCTGGCACGGATCCGCCCCGCGTGCTGATCCTGACAGCCTCCACCTCGGAGACGGTCTCCGAGGCGTACCGGTCAGGAGCCTCGGGCTACCTTTTCAAGGACGAACAGCCGGATCGACTCCACACCGCTGTCCGGGCCGCAGCAGCGGGGTTCCAGGTTCAGTCTCCGCAAGCCGCGGTCATCATCCCCCGGTCTCGCGACGCCGCCTCGCCCCGCCCCCGGGGCGAGGCTCCCCAACTCACCGCCGACGAACGGAGAATCGTGACCGAGGTGATGACCGGCCAGACATACGCGCAGATTGCTCCGCGTGTTGGCATGTCCCAGTCCGGGCTGAAGAAGCGTGTCGCGGCGCTCATGAAACGCCTGGACGTCCACTCGCGCCCCCAACTCATGGCCAAGCTCCGAGACCTGGACCTCGGGCGGTAGGAGAGTGCCGGCCTACAGTGGATGGCGCGGATCGCAACCGTGATGCACAAGGAGCACACCGGCCTGATTCACGGCACTTCTGTACCGTGTCCAGGTACTTTCGATCCGCGTTCTGCGGTTGTCCCGCGAATCATCTCCCGGATCGTGCAGGGTCTGTTTGTGGGGCGACTTCCGCCGTCCCCACTCGATCGAAGGAGTTGGGGCTCATGGGGCTTCGGGCTTTGGTTGTCAGCGTTGTAGCCGCAGGATTCGTGGCGGGCTCGCTCGTCTCGCCGGCCGAGGCGCTTGACTCGCGCTGCACGCTCGATGGATACGTGCCGTGGACCGATGGGGTGTACGTCAAGACGCAGACCGTGCTTACCTGCACGGCTGCCGTGGGGGAAAAGGTTGGCGCCCAGAATCAGCGACTCGCGGTCGTGTGGGGCAGTCTGGGGTCCATGGTGTACTCACCTGCGTCGGCCGGCTCTACCTACCTCGCCAGCCCGGTGGCCTCCTATAACTGCAACGGGACGGGCACGAAGACCTACCGCGGCAAGCAGTGGGCAAGATCCACCGACAATGGTGAGGGCTCGAGAGTCAGTGGGCAGAAGTCCCTGACGTGCTGAGGCGAGGGTGGGTCGAAGGCTGGGCTAGGCGGGTGGCGAGTGCATCTGCACTGGGTGTCATCGCGGTCTTGACTCTCGCCGGGTGTTCCGAGTCTTCGCCAGAGGTGCGCGAACCCAGCGAGGCCGAGTATCGCGCGGCGTGGCAGGCAGGTGCGGACTGCCTCGTTTCCAAGGGATTCGATGCGCGCGTTGACTGGAGCGAGCTGTCGAACGACTACGCCATGGAAATCCAGAACACACAGGGTCGTGACGCTGAGCTCGATGAAGCCTACAACGAGTGCTATGCGGAGCATATGGACGAGATTGTGAACGCATACCAGGAGACCAAACGGGTCTCGGGTAGCGAGCGTGAAGCGGTGATGCGAGAACTCATGGAGTGCCTGGGGGACCTCGGTGTCACAGGGTTGGATGCCGGGACGAACGATTCGCGGGTCTTCGTCAAGGCCATTTGGGAGCAGTTGTCGGACACC
Organism: Tessaracoccus yangjingae; assembly: GCF_055326235.1. Classification (NCBI taxonomy): domain Bacteria; kingdom Bacillati; phylum Actinomycetota; class Actinomycetes; order Propionibacteriales; family Propionibacteriaceae; genus Tessaracoccus; species Tessaracoccus yangjingae. The sequence goes on from NZ_JBUZNN010000002.1 coordinate 12,602, forward strand.
CCAGAGGAGATTGAGGCCATGGCGTGCATGGAGCGCTACCGCGGCGTCTGGCCCAAGGGAGACGCGAACAACCCGTGAGGCGTCGGTCGTGGTTGTACCCCGTCACCGTGTTCATCGCGGTGGCGGTCTTGATCGGCGCGGGCGCCTGGCTGGCACTGGCGCTTCGCGGTCAGTTGGCGGCGCTCGATGCACCGCCGGTACCGGTGGTTGTCGAGGTCCGCGAGGCGCAACTCGACTACTCGTCTGCGGCGTCGCTGACGGGTCGCAGGGTCGCGCCGGAGCCGGTGCTGTGGAACGGCTCGGCGGGCACTGTCACCGCTGTCCATGCCGGGAGCTCGGATGAGTTGGGAACGGGCAGCGCAATCGTGGATGTCGACGGGGTGACGCTGCGTGCCTACTTCGCCGGCACTGCACTGTTCAGGTCATTGTCGAGGGGAGACAAGGGTGCCGATGTGAAGGTGGCCCAGGAACTTCTCAATTTTCTCGTCCCCGGAGCATCTCTGTCGGTGTCGGGCACCTTCGGGAGTGCAACGGCCTCGGCTGTGCGCGCCTACGAGAAATCGCTCGGGATGTCGCCCACCGGAGTGTTGGATCCGCGGTGGTTCATCCTGCTCCCAACCGACACTTACCGCGTCGGCTCCGTCTCCCTGCGCGTCGGGCAGCCGGCGCCGGCCCCTGGTACGGCCTTCCTCGACGGAGTGACGACCGTCGAGGGTCTGAAGTTTGAAGTGGAGGGCGGTGGGCCGGATGGAGCGTACCGGTTCTCCTACCTGGGCAGTTCGTACGATGTCATGTTGAGCGAGGGGGCTTGGACGCTTGTCGACGAAGCCGCGTTGGCCACCTTGCTGGATCCTGTAGCGGATTCAGGCTCGGCCTCTGATGCCGATGGCGCCGTCGAGGAGAAGACCACTCCCCCCTCGGACACGACGGGGAATGTCACGGTGGATGGCAGAGTGGCATTGACCGATCCGGAGCCGGGGCAGGCAGTGCCCCCGGCGGCGTTGGTGCTGGACTCGTCGGGTACGTCCTGCGTTCTGCTGGCCGGTGACCACAGCCCTGCCACCGTGACGTTGATCGGCTCGGCGATCGACGGCAGCGCCCTGATCGCACCTGATCTGGGCGAGGGCGCGCGGGTCCTTGTCAATCCCTTGGAGGTCGTACCGGAGGCCACATGTCCCTGAGGCTGGTCGACGTGGCGTTCAGGTACGCGGGGGGAGACCGGGCCGTACTGGACAGGGTGAATCTGACGGTGGCATCAGGGGAGTCGGTAGCCCTGATGGGGGCCTCAGGGAGGGGCAAGACAACACTTCTCAACGTCGCGGGTCTTCTCGCGGCTCCCACGACGGGGCGGGTGCAGATCGATGGGATCGCGTGCTCGGTGCAGGATCGCCATCGGCTGCGGATCGCTTGGATCCTCCAGAGCGTCAACCTGCTACCACGGCGAAGTGCTCTGGACAACGTGGCGCTCCCTGCGCTGGCCGCGGGCTCCACGTCGGGCACCGCCGATGCCACGGCCACCGAGTTGCTGCTCAGCGTCGGGCTGGATCCATCGGATCAACGAGATGCGCGAACGCTCTCCGGAGGCGAGGCGCAGCGCGTTGCTCTCGCCCGCGCCTTGATCTGCCGCCCCAGCCTGCTGCTCGCCGACGAGCCGACGGCGAACCTCGACGCCCGCACCGCGGACGTGGTGGCGGAGGCGCTGTTCGCGACGGCCGGCCACACGGCGGTGCTCCTGGCCACCCACGATGAGCGCATCGGGGCGATGGCGGACCGGATCGTGCGGATCCGGCCCGACGGATCCCTGGGGGAAGGCTGAACTGTGTGGCATCCGGGTCTTCTGCTGCGCGAGGCATTCCGAAACCTCGGTCCCCGGCATGCCGTGCTGGCAGTGGTCACAGCCGCAGTGCTCGCCGTGTGCGGGGTTGCCACCGTCGTGTCCGCTTCGAGCGTCCTCAACCAGCACGAGGGTGAGTTGGTCCGTGGAGGAAGTGTCTGGTGGATTCAGGCCGATTCGGATGGGCAGCCGGTGCCGGCCAGAATCTGCGCCCAACTCAATGGTCAGCCTGGGGTGGTGGGCGCCGGGGCCGTCGGGCAGGAGCAGCGTGAGTGGCATGCGTTCGAAGGGGCGCGGGGCGTGACCGTCGATGTCGCGACCCCCGGACTCTGGGCTGCCTGGGCGGTTGCCGAACCACCTGGAGATGTTGTTGCGGGGTCAGACCTCGCCGACACCGGGCTCGCTGCCGTGGGAATGGTGCTCTACGACGCGGAGGGCAACTCCCATCGCATCGACGCGCGGACGCCGGATTCGGTGAAGCCGGCCCGGCTCCGAGCCAATGTGGTGGTGGTGCGCCCGCCCGATTTCGCGATGAGCGAGTGTTGGGTTCGGATGGCCCCGGGGGCATTCGAGGCGGGCCGCGACCTGCTCGATTTCTCTTTCGCAGGGCACGGCGTGGCGATCAGCCCGTTCGCCGTCGACGACTCGGCCCTCCTCAGCCCTCAGGAGCAGTGGCAACGGTACGCGGGACTGGCCCCGGGACTGGTGGCGGGCGTGCTGATCGGGTTGCTGGTCCTGCTCACCTACTGGGGTAAGCGCCCTGAGCTCGCGGTTTACCGCACCTTCGGCAGCAGCCGCGCTGAGCTCATGTTCCTCGGGTTGGGGGAGGTGGCCCTGGTTCTCGTTCCGTCGGTGATTCTCGCCTGCGCCGCCACCGTCGCCGCGCTCGCGGTGGCCGTCTCGCAGCAGGGCGTCCCGCTGACCGGGGTCGCGGCGACGTTGGGTGCTGGTCTCCTCGCCATCGGTGCGGCCGCCGCGACGGGGTGGGCGCTCGGGGTGGCCTCAGTTCCACTCGCGCTGCGAGGCGGCCTTCATGAGCAGCTCAAGGACAGGTGACGGCCTGGCCCCGTCTGCGAACGGCGGTAGTCGGTTTCGGTGGTCAGGGAGTCCGGAGGACGAGCCGCAGCTGCTCGAACGCCCACTCGAGGTCCGTCGCCTGGATGGTCAGCGGAGGTGCGATGCGGATGGTCTGGCCGTGGGTGTCTTTGACCAGTACGCCGCGGGCCAGCAGCCTCTGCGCGACGTCGCGGCCGGTGCCGCGCGACGCTTCGACGTCGACCCCTGCCCAGAGGCCGGCCACCCGCACCTCGGTCAGCCCGTGGCCCAGCAGCTCGTTGAGGAGGCCCTTGAGGTGATGCCCGAGGGCTGTCGCGCGCTCCTGGAAATCGCCGGTGCGCAGCAGCTCGACCACGCGCAGCCCGACCGCCGCCGCGAGCGGGTTACCGCCGAAGGTCGACCCGTGCTCGCCGGGACGGAACACGCCGAGGACGTCCCGGTCTCCCACGACGGCGGAGACCGGCAGGATGCCGCCGCCGAGCGCCTTGCCCAGCAGGTACAGGTCGGGGACGACTCCCTCGCGGTCGCACGCGAACGTCGTCCCCACCCGCCCGAGGCCGGACTGGATCTCGTCGGCGATGAACAGCACGTTGCGCTCGGTACACAGGTCCCGGACGGCCCGAAGGTATCCCTCCGGCGGGATGATGACGCCGGCCTCGCCCTGGATCGGCTCGATGAGCACGGCTGCGGTGTTGTCGTCGATGGCGGCCTCGATCGCAGCGGCGTCGCCATACGTCACGGTGACGAAGCCGGGGGTGGGTGGCCCGAATCCGTCCCGGGCGAGGGGGTCATCGCTGAAGCCGACGATGGTGGTGGTGCGGCCGTGGAAGTTGCCGGCGGCCACGACGATCCGGGCGGCGCCGTCGGGCACCCGTTTGACCCGGTAGGCCCAGGCGCGGGCGGCTTTGATGCCGGTCTCGACGGCCTCCGCGCCGGTGTTCATCGGCAGGACGAGGTCCTTGCCGCACAGCTGCGCCAAGGCCGTGGCGAAGGCCCCGAGCCGGTCGTTGTGGAACGCTCTGCTGGTCAGCGTGAGCCGACCGATCTGGTCGACGGCCGCCTTGACCAGATCTGGGTGGCGGTGCCCGAAGTTCAGCGCCGAGTAGGCCGACAGCAGGTCGAGGTAGCGCCTGCCCTCGATGTCGGTCACCCACACGTCCTCGGCGCTCGAGACGACCACGGGCAGCGGGTCGTAGTTGCGCGCCAGGTGCTCGTCCTCGTTTCGGATGAAGCGGGCCGTCAAGGCGTCAGCATCCGTGGTGCTCATGGGGTGCCTCCTCGCAGGGTCAGGGTGCAGCACTTGATGCCGCCGCCGCCGAGGTGCAGCTCGGACACGTCGACGTGGATCGGGTGGTAGCCGCGCTCGCGCAGCTGGGCGTCGAGGCTGGTGACGGGAGGCGACAGGACGACGTTGCGGCCGTCGCTGACCGCGTTGAGCTCGAGGCTCGCGGGATCGGCGGCGGGCACCCGGATGGCGTCCGGGAACCGTTCGAGGAGCTCGCCCCGGCTGCGATGGTCGAAGGCCGAGGGCAGGTAGGCGATGTTGGCCCGCTCGACGCCGCCGGGGCCCTCCACCGGGTCGAGGACGCAGACGGCGGTGTCGAGGTGGTAGTAGGTCGGGTCGACCAGCCGCAGCGAGACGACCTCGCGCCCGAACACGTCTGCGACCTCGGCGTGACTGTCCAGCTGGGACCGGAAGCCGTAGCCGGCGAGGATCGTCTCACCCACCAACAGAAGATCACCCTCGCCCTCCTGCGTCGCGACCGGTTCCACGACGTCGAACCCGTGGGCCGCGAACCACTCCCGGAACGGGCCCTCCTCACCCCGGCGCTCGGCGACGGCGAACCGGGCGCCCAACGCCACGCCGTCGATGACGAGCCCGCCGTTGGCCGTGTAGACCATGTCGTCCAAGCCTGGGAGCGGGTCGATGAGCTCGACCTGATGGCCCAGGGCAACGTAGGTGTCGTGGAGTTCCTGCCACTGCCGCACCGCCTTGGCCGTATCGGTCGCGCGCGTGCGGTTCATCCACGGGTTGATCTCGTAGCTGACCGTGAAGTAGTCCGGCCGGCACATCAGGTACCGGCGCCGCTGCTGAATCCGCTCCTGAGGAGACATCGCCCCTCCTCCACTGAGGTGCCGACGGCGGACGCAGTCCTGGGGCTCGGCGGCACTTCGACCCGCGGCAGTCCGCGAGGAAGAGGCGACACGAGCACGCCTGGCATCCATTATTCACCGGACCGACGTGCCGCATCCTCCCATCGGGCTGAGTTGCCGACGACGGCGCCGCCCCGGTCGATGCAGATGACGTCGACCGCGACGGGGGAGCCGCGCAGGACGGTGAGGGCGTGATCGCGGGCCGCGGTGGCGACGACGTCGCCCAGCCGGATGCCGTCGGCATCGGCCAGGCCGAGGGCCTCTGCGGCGGTGTTCGCGGCACGGATCGCCGTGGCGAGCGTCTCGCCGGCGCCTGCCCGGAGTGCGAGGCCGGCGAGGTGGGACAGGTCCACCCGGGTGCGGTGGGAGTGCAGGTCGAGGTGTCCGGCGGCGAGCTTGGTGAGCTTGGCGAACCCGCCGCAGATCGTGAGGCGCTCGACGGGGTGCCGGGACAGGTACTTGAGGACGGCGCCGGCGAAGTCGCCCATGTCCAGGAGCGCGAGCTCGGGCAGGCCATACAGCTCGGTGACGACGTGCTCCGACGTCGACCCGGTGCAGGCGGCGAGGTGCTGGAGGCCGGCGGCGCGGGCGACGTCGACGCCGCGGCGGATCGAGTCGATCCACGCGGAGCACGAGTAGGGGACTACGACGCCGGTGGTGCCGAGGATGGAGATCCCCCCGAGGATGCCGATGCGCGGGTTCCAGGTGTGCCGGGCGATGGCCTCGCCGTCGTCGACCCCGATGGTCACCTCGAGGTCGAGGGGCACGACGTGGCGGCGGGCGACGGCGGCGAGGTTCGTCGTGATCATCGCCCGGGGTGCGGGGTTGATGGCCGGCTCGCCCACGGGAAGCGGGAGCCCCGGGAGCGTGACGGTGCCGACGCCGGGGCCGCCGACGAACCGCACGCCCGAGCCCGGCGGGCCGGGGCGCACCCAGGCGCGGACGAGGGCGCCGTGGGTGACGTCGGGGTCGTCGCCGGCGTCCTTGGTGACGGCGGCGATCGCGACGCCGTCGGTCAGCTGTTCGAGGGTGAGTGCGAACGAGGGCCGGCGGCCCTGGGGCAGTTCGACCTCCACGGGGTCCGGGAACTCGCCGGTGAGCAGTGCCTCGTAGGCGGCGGTCGCGGCGGCGGTGGCGCAGGCGCCGGTGGTCCAGCCGGGCCGGAGCAAGGAGTCGTCGAGTTGCGTGCGGCGCGCCATGTCAGCAGCCACGAGTCACAGGGTGAGGGGCGGTGAGGGGCACGTCGCCAGCGTAGCCGGGAGGGAGCGCCTTCTGGCCGGCCGGGGCTGGCTGAACTTCGCTCCCTGCGCGCAGCGGCAGGAAACGGAAATGCGACTCAAGGTTGCCCTATTAGTTGAGTGTGCTGGCGCGGCGCGGGTACGAAAGTACCCAGATTCTCTTCGATGCATTCGTGTCACACCGGGGATTCATAACTCTCGGTCAATCCTCACTGTTCGCCTCCTTGGCCGCTCTTTCTGGGGAGTCCTGTCAGAGTAGTATGATGCCATGACGAGTTACTTCACTAGGGAATGCTGCCGGAATCGCATCTCCCAGGAAGGTTGCCTGTGGACGCGAAGATGACCAGATCAGACTTCATGATCAATGAGATCGCCACCTTCAGTGACGGCTCGGTGAGCCGGCTCACTTACCCAGACTTCGTTGCTATGTCCAACGCTGTAATAATCGCCGCGGGCCGTGCTCTTAGTGTGAGTCTGTACTAGGGAGGGTTGAGATGGAACTCGGTCCCTTGATTGAGCCAGAGTGGTGGTCAATCGCAGCCGCACTCACTCTCATTGCCGCGTTGTTGCTGGGCGCCTTCTTCTTGGGGCGTTGGAGCGGGCGCCGCTGATGTTTGCCAAGACCCACAAGCTGGTCGCTTGGGCTTGGGTGGGCCTCTGCCTCGGCTGCACGGCGAGCCAGGCTGCCCCCGAGGTAGCTTGGCGGGAGGGGGCGCTCAACGACGGCGGACCCACGGCCCTGGTCAGCGGGATGCTGCAGCTCAACGATGGCTGCCTGTACCTGACTGCCGAAGATGGGACCGACTATCTACCGGTCTTCCGCGGCGCCCCGAGTTGGGGTGACCATGGTGCACTCGAGACAGAGCACGGTACCTTCGAACTTGCTCGGCCGGTTGAACTGACCGGCGGTGAATCCGCGGCCTCGGCTGAGGTCTCCGATGACACGCACATCCCCAAAGAGTGCGATCTGACCAAGCCGCGCTGGACCGTCAACTAGGACGGAGCAGGACTATCCGGGCGGGGCGACTCCGATGGGTGCGTTGACCAAGAGACGGACTGTGCCATCAGCTGGGGGCGGCTGCTGACCCCCGCGCGCCTCATGAGGGTGCCCACCCGCTTCTTGACCCCCGAGACGGACATGCCCAAGGCCTCGGCCATCTGGTCGTAGCTGCGGCCAGCGTTGATGGCGCGGATCAGCTCGTGGTCGACGGCGTCCCTCAGCACCCCGTCGGGGGCCGACTCCCGGCTGGTCACCCTGGTAGTCAGGCCCCGTGCCGCGTCGGGGGAGTGGACGAAGATGCCGGCGTCCGCGGTCCGGATGGCCGCGGCGAGCGCCTTGGCCGGCGTGTCCTTGAACAGGAAGCCGCAGGCGCCGGCGCCTACCGCCTCCGTGAGACTGGTGGTGCTGAGGCTGGTGAGCAACAAGACGCGCGGCGGGTCCGGTCGGGAGGTCAGAGCGCGGCAGGTCTCCACCCCGGAGATGCCGGGCATCCGGATGTCCATCAGCCACAGGTCGACTGGGGGCGCGGCCAATGCCTCGTGACCCCCCGCGCACTGGTGGACCACGGCGATGTCGTCGACGCGGGCAAGGGTTGCGGCGAGGTAGCTCAGCACGAGCGGGTCGTCGTCGCAGATCCCGACGGTGATCATGCCTGCAGTTGCCGCACGGTCAGCGGCATCTCCACCAGGCACGTCCAGATGCCGTTCGCCGATGCCAGCCGGAGGCTACCGCCGGCGAGCTTGGCGCGGTGGCGCATGCCAAGGGTGCCGAGGCCCGTGCCGGGCGTCCGATCCGGTGACATCTGGTTGGTGATGATCAGCTGGTAGTCGACGGCGGACAGCTCGCCCACGATGGTGCAGGGCCCGTGCTTCAGGCCGTGTTTGGCCACATTGTGGAGAGCCTCGCGGAGGATCTGCGCGAGGGCGCGGTCGACGGATGCGGGCAATGTTGGGCTGAGGTCTCCGGACGTGGTCACCTCGTGGCCGCGCCGCTTGAGCTGGCGGACCTCCTGCGTCAAGGTCTCCCGGAAGTCCGCGTCCGTCGGCGCGGCCTCCCCCAGCTGCATCATGCGGATGGTGTCGCGGAGGGCGGCCCCAGCGTTGCGGGCCCGCTCGGACAGCGCGTCCAGCGCCTCTGGGGTGGCACCCCCGGCCTGTTGGGCCGCGTCCGCCTCCATCGCGATGACCGTGAGCTCGCGCGCCACCGAGTCATGGAGGTCCAGGGTGGCCTGGAGCCTGAGGTCCCGCTGGCGCCTGGACTCGGCCTCGGCAGCATTGCGTGAGACGGCGTTGAGGCCGAAGCCGACGAGCACGAAGATTCCGTCGATGGCGAGCCAGCCGAGGATCACTCCGAACGCGTTGAACTCGTCGCCGAGCTTGCGGGCAGAGGCGGTCACCGATGCGGTGAACACGGTTGCGACCATGGCCGCTGCCTGTGCCCACCGGCCGTTCCGGAGGGCCGCGACCACCGGCAGCAGGAGCAGGTAGGCCCAGAAGCCGAGGGAGTTCTCGTCGATTGCCGCCGCCGCGATGGCCACGGTGATGGTCATCGCCGCGCCGACCCGCGGCCACCGGACCGCGACCACCACCGTGACGAACGCGGCGATGTCGAGTGCCACGACCTCAGGAGTCAGAACCATCCGCGCCCGGGGCGCGAGGAGTTCGGCCGTGATGATCACGAGCGCGATGAGGATCTCCAGCGCGCCGCTCGAAAGTGCTTTCCGTCCCACGTCGTCATCCTATGGGTCGATGACGTCCGCCCGACGAGCGGAGGAGCGCGCGAAGGTACTTTCGTACCCTCCCGGATGCGTTCGCGCCGGATCGCGGCGACACTGCGGCCATGACGATCTACGGACACCTCATCGCAGGGAAGTGGTCATGGGCGGTGGGGTCCGTCGGTGACCCGGCCGATCTGTGCGAGCTCTTCCCGTGGCTTCCGGGGTGCTGACAGGTCTTCATTCGCAGTGGTGAGGGTGTGGCGCCGAGGCTCTTGGGGGGACCTCGGCGCCACACTCGTCCATGGGCCGGGCGGGCCACTCAGCGGTGGGCGTGCTCGTCGATGAGATCGGCGATGAGCTTCGGCGACGCGAACATGGTGGCGTGCGGCCCCGGCACCGTCGCGAACCAGCCGTGCTTGAAGGTGCCCGCCAGCTTCTCGGCCCAGTCGAGGGGAACGATGGGGTCGTCGAGCCCGCAGAGCACGAGCGTCTTGGCGTCGATCCGCCCGGCGACCAGTTCCATGTCCATCTGGAGCAGGTGCGGGGTCTGCTGGACCATGTAGGGCACGCCGGCCCGGAACAGGTAGTCGTAGACGGCCATCGCCGCGACCTTCGGGGGCTCCTTCAACCCGTTGGCCATCAGAAGCCCCGCGACCTTCGCCAACGAGCGGGCCGACGGCGTCACCACCGGCGCGATCAGGACGATGTGGTCGACCTCCTCAGGGAAGTCGGCCGCGAGCTGCGCCACCACCTGGGTGCCCATCGAGTGGCCCACGACGACCGGGTGGTCGAGGTCCTTGTCCGCCAGGTACTTGCCGACGAGGGCGGCGTGATCGGCGATGCTCAGATCGCGATCGGGGCGGGGTGAGCGGCCGTATCCGGCCAGATCGATGAGGTGGACGTCGCCGTGGTTGGCGAGTTCCACCGCCGTGGGGCCGTACGAGCGCGCGGACACGCCGATGCCGTGGATGAGTACGAAGTCCGGGCTCGTCTTCTGCGGGACCTGGCAGGGGAACCGGTAGGCCACCAGCGACGCATCGCCGTAGCCGGAGCGGCTGGTGTGGTATTCCACCGTGCCGACGTACTTGTTCTTGTACACCACCTCTTCGCGCGGGGTGTGGCGGCGTGCGGACATGCGCATCAGCGTAGCCGTGCCGGGGCCAGGCCCGGGATTCTCAGGCCTGACGCGAGGTGTTGGTCAGCTCGTCGGTGCTGGCGATGGCGTTGACAGCGGCGACGGTGAGGGCCGAGCCTCCCCGTCGGCCGTGGACGACAAGGTACTCGAGACCAAGGTCGTTGTCGGCCAGCGCCTGCTTGGACTCGGCGGCGCCGACGAAACCGACGGGAATCCCGATCACCGCGGCCGGCCTCACGCCGGTCTCCGCGACCACCTCCAGCAGCCAGAAGAGTGCGGTGGGGGCGTTGCCGATGGCGACGACGGCGCCGTCTAGGCGGGGCAGCCACAGGTCGATCGCGGCCATGGTCTTGGTCATGGACTTCTCGGCGGCGAGAGCGGCGAGGTGGGGGTCCTTGATGTGGCAGATCACGTCGTTGTCCCGCGGGAGGCGGGAGGCGATGATGCCGGTGGCCACCATGGAGGAGTCGCACAGGATCGGCGCGCCGGCCCGCAGCGCGGCGTTGGCGGCGGCCACGACGCCGGGGGTGAACGCCACGTCGTCGGCGACGTCCGGGGCGCCGGCCGCATGGACCATGCGCACGACGACGCGGGCCACATCATCGGGGAAGCGAGTGAGGTCGGTCTCCTCCCGGATGATCCGGAAGGACTGGCGGTAGATCTCGGAGCCGTCGGTCAGGTAGTCGTAGCGCACGTCGTTGACCCTAGTGGACCCCGGAATCCCGGGGTCCGGTGGGTTCTGGTTGACTGGCCCCACACATTCACACCGCGAGGGGACCAGGAAGCCGGAACGAGCCGGCACGGTCGCGCCACTGTGGACCGCCGTCGGGCGGAAGTCAGGAACTGGACCCTCACGGCCGACTGCCCGGGACGCGTCATCCCGGGCGAAGGGACCTGAGACAGCGATGCACATCGCCGAGGGGATGCTTCCCCCGTTGCACTGCGCGGCCTGGCTGGCCGCCTCCGCCCCGTTCGTCGTCCACGGCGCCCGCGCCGTGCTCACCACCGTGCGTGAGCACCCGGAGCGCAAGCTGATCCTCGCCGCCGCGGGCGCGTTCACGCTGGTGGTGAGCGCGCTGAAGCTGCCGTCGATCACCGGGAGCTCATCGCATCCGACGGGGACCGGCCTGGGGGCGGTGCTGCTGAGGCCGCCGGCGATGGCGTTCCTCGGCACGCTGGTGCTGCTGTTTCAGGCGACGCTGCTCGCGCACGGCGGGTTGACGACTCTGGGGGCGAACGTGTTCTCGATGGCGATCGTCGGGCCGTGGGCGGCGTACGGGGCCTATCGGGGGGTCTCGCGGCTGTCGGCCCCGCTGTGGGTGTCGGTGTTCCTGGCGATGGCCGCGGCGAACCTGGCCACCTACGCCGTGACGTCGGTGCAGCTGGCGCTGGCGTATCCGGATCCGACGAGTGGCCTGTGGGGGGCGCTGGTCAAGTTCCTCGCGCTGTTCGCGGTGACGCAGGTGCCGCTGGCGGCCGCCGAGGGGCTGCTGGGCGTGCTGCTGGTCGGGTTCCTGACGCGTGCAGCGCGCCCGGAGTTGACCCGGCTGGGTCTGCTCAAGGAGGAGGCCGGTGTTTAGCCGTCGCGACATCTGGATCGGGGTGGCGCTCGTCGGTGCCATCGTGGCGGTCTATCTCGGCAGCCTGGCGCTGGCCCCGTCAGGGGCGGAGTTCGTCGGCACCGACGCCGCCGCGGGGGAGCTGACCGCCGGCGCGCCGTGGTTCGAGCCGCTGTTCCGGCCCGGGAGCGCGGAGCTCGAGTCGGGGCTCTTCGCCCTCCAGGCGGGCCTGGGCGGGATCCTGTTGGGCTTCGTCCTCGGCCGGTTGACGGCGCGGCGCGGGTCATGACGGATCACGCGCCCGACGGCAGGCCGCCCCGACGTCCGAGTGTGACTCCCTGGGGTGAGTTCGCCCACGAAAGTCACACCGTGACGCCGACCCGCGGCGGCGACCCACGCTTCTGTCGATGCGCGCCCGGGGCACGCCCGTGAGCGTCCCCGTCACCGCCGTCGACGACGCCGCCTGGGCTGGGCCGTGGCGGGGGATCGCCGTCGGGCACAAGGTGGGTCTGGCCGTCGCCCTGGTGCTGACGGCGCTGCTTACGCCGGCCTGGCCCGGGAGCCTGCTGGTTGCGGCCTCGTCGTTGATCCTCATGCTCGGCCCGGCCCGCATCCGGCCCGGCCTGGTGGTCGCGGTCGCGGTGCCGCCGCTGGCGTTCCTCGTGGTGGGCGCCCTGCCGCTGGCGGTCGAGGTGGGCAACGGGCTCCGCGTCACCGCCGACGGTGGGCTCCGGGCGGCGGACATGCTCGCGCACGGCGTCGCGGGGACTCTGGCGGTGCTGCTGCTGGCCACCACCACGCCGATGGTCGACGTACTGGGCTGGCTCCACCGTCGTGGCATCCCTGGGCCGCTGTTGGAGATCGCGGAGTTGATGTACCGGCTGTTGTTCGTGCTGCTCAGCAGCGCGTTGGCGCTGCAGGCGGCGCAGGCCGCGCGCCTCGGGGGCGACGCGCCGTTTCGTCGCCGGTTCCGGGCCGCCGTCGACGGCGTCGGCTCCGTGCTGCTGATGAGCTGGCGCCGCGCCACCCGGCTGCAGGCCGGATTGGAGCTGCGGGGCTACGAGGAGTCGCTGCCCACGCTGCGTCAGGCCGGGGGCGCCGGGTCGTGGGCGCTGGCCGCAGGCGCCGCTCTGATCGCCGGCATCTGGCTGGCCTGCTGGGCGGTGGCGTGATGCTGCGGGCCGAGGGGGTCGTCGTCGGGTATCCCGGCGGGCCCGCAGTGCTGACCGGGGCGAACCTCACCGCCGACCCCGGGCGACGGGTGGCCTTGCTGGGTGCCAATGGGTCGGGCAAGACCACGCTGTTGAAGTGCCTGGCCGGGGCGCTGCGTCCCTGTGACGGCCGGGTCACGCTGGGCGGGGAGCCGGTGTCCCACACGCGGGCCGCGCTGAGGGCTCATCGTCGGCGCGTCCAGCTGGTGTTGCAGGACCCTGACGACCAGCTCTTCTCCGCCGACGTCACCCAGGACGTCTCCTTTGGGCCTCTCAACCTCGGGCTCAGCGACGACGACGCCCGCGCCCGCACGCATGAGGCCCTCGCGCTGCTCGGGATCGCGCACCTCGCCGCCCGCCCCACGCACCAGCTCAGCTTCGGCGAGCGCAAGCGGGTGGTGCTCGCGGGGGCGGTGGCGATGCGTCCGGACCTGCTCCTCCTCGACGAGCCGACGGCCGGGCTGGACCCCGCCGGGGTGGCCGATCTGCTCGCCACGCTGGCCGGCCTGGACGCGGGCATCGTCTTCGCGACCCACGACGTCGACCTCGCCCTGGCCTGGGCCGACGAGGTGGCCGTGGTGGTGGGCGGCCGCGTGGCGCAGGGGCCGCCGTCTCTGCTCGGCGATGCGGTCCTCCTCCGCGACGCCCACCTCCGCCGCCCCTGGCCGCTGGAGCTGGCCGCGCGCCTCGGACTCCCCGGAGCCCCCCGCGACCTCGACCAGCTCGTCGCCCTCCTCCCCGAAGGATCCCGCGCATGATCACCGACCCCGACGGCGCGCTCCTCGGCCGCACCCCCGGCCTCCCCGACGACGTCTTCGAGCACGACGGGCTCATCACCAAGCGGCACATCCGGGCGTCCGCGCTCGCGCTGCTGCGGCCGCGGGCCGGTGAGCTGCTGTGGGACCTCGGCGCGGGGGCCGGGTCGGTGGCCATCGAGTGGTGCCGGGCGGCCGACGGGGCCCGGGCGGTCGCCGTCGAACGGGTGCCGGAGCGGGCGGCGAGGGTCGCGGCGAACGCGGCCCGGCTGGCGCCCGCGGGCGCGGTGCGGTTGGTGGAGTCCGGTGTCGCGGAGGCGCTGACCGACCTGCCGCGGCCGGACGCGGTATTCATCGGCGGGGGAGCGACGGCGTCGCTGGTGGAGCGGGCGATCGAGGCGCTGCCGGTCGGCGGCCGCATCGTCGTGCATGGCGTGACGGTAGAGGCCGAGGAGGTGTGCGTCGCGGCGTACCGACGGTGGGGCGGGCAGCTCGCCCGGCTGCACCACGAGCACGCCGCGCCCATCGGCCGGCTCCTGGGATGGACGCCCGCGCGGGCCGTCGTCAGCTGGGGGTACGTCGTGGAGGGTCCGCGGTGACCGGGCCGACGACGCGCGAGCTGAGGCAGCGGCCGATCGTCGCCGTCCATACCGGCGACGGCAAGGGCAAGACCACCGCCGCCCTCGGTATGGCGCTGCGCTCGTGGGCGCAGGGTTGGGACGTGGGCGTGTACCAGTTCGTGAAGTCCGCCAAGTGGCGCACCGGCGAGCAGGAGGCGTTCGCCTCACTGCCAGAACGCGGCGGCCTGACGTGGGAGAAGATGGGCACCGGCTGGTCGTGGTCGCGGGCGCACACCGCCGTCGACCCGGCCGAGCAGGCGCGGGAGGGCTGGCGCAGCATCCGCGAGGGCCTGGCGGAGGAGCGGCACCGCTTCTGGCTGCTCGACGAATTCACTTACCCGCTGGCGTGGGGCTGGATCGACGTCGCGGAGGTGGTGGAGGCGCTGGGGTCGCGGCCTGGACGCCAGCACGTCGTCGTCACCGGGCGACGATGCCCGCAGGAGCTGATCGACGCCGCCGACCTCGTCACCGAGATGGCCCTCGTCAAACACCCCTTCCAGCAGGGCCAGCGCGGGCAGGCGGGCATCGAGTGGTGAGCCGGCTGGTCATCGGGGCGCCGTCGTCGGGGCAGGGGAAGACGACGGTGGCCACCGGGCTGATGGCCGCGCTGCGGGCGCGCGGGCTGGAGGTGGCGCCGTTCAAGGTCGGGCCGGACTTCATCGACCCCGGCTACCACGGCCTCGCCACCGGCCGGCCGGGCCGGAACCTCGACCCCTTCCTGTGCGGCGAGGAGCGGATCGGGCCGCTGTTCGCGCACGGCGCCGCGGGTGCGGATGTTGCGGTGATCGAGGGCGTGATGGGGCTGTTCGACGGGCGCCTCGGCACCGGCGGATTCGGGTCGACGGCGCACGTGGCCCGGCTGCTGGGGGCTCCGGTGGTGCTGGTGATCGACGCCCGGCACACGTCGCGGAGCGTCGGCGCGGTGGCGCTGGGCATGGCGCGGTTCGACCCCCGCGTGCGCGTGGCGGGGGTGGTCCTCAACCAGGTGGGCAGCGACCGGCACGCCGCGGAGGCCCGCGCCGCCGTCGAGGAGGTGGGGCTCCCCGTGCTGGGGGTGCTGCCGAGGGCGTTGGACATCGAGGCGCCGTCGCGACACCTCGGCCTGGTGCCGGTGGCGGAACGCGACGACTCGAGGGTCGCGCCGATGGGCGAGGTGGTGGCCGCGCACGTGGACGTGGCGGCGCTGCTGGCGGTGGCCGCGGGGGCGCCGGCGCTGGACGTGGTGGCGTGGGATCCTTCGCGGGAGGTGTCGCCGCCGTCGGACGGTCGGCCCGTGGTGGCAGTGGCCGGGGGGCGGGCGTTCACGTTCCGCTACCCGGAGACGGACGAGCTGTTGGCGGCGGCCGGGTGTCGCGTGGTGGAGTTCGATCCGCTCGTGGACAGGGCGTTGCCGGAGGGGACGGCCGGGCTGTGGCTCGGTGGCGGGTTCCCGGAGGTGTACGCAGGTGAGTTGGCGGCCAACGAGGCGTTGGCGGCGGAGATCCGGGCGGCGGTCGAGGACGGGCTGCCGACGGTCGCGGAGTGCGCCGGGCTGCTGTACCTGTGTCGAAGCCTCGACGGGCGGCCGATGGTGGGCGCCGTCGAGGCCGACGCGGCGATGGGGCCGCGGTTGACGATGGGCTACCGGGTCGGGGTGCCGGATCGGGCCACGCTGCTGGGACGCCCCGGCGAGGAGGTGACCGGGCACGAGTTCCACCGCACCACCGTGGCCGGCGACGCAGCGACACCGGCGTGGCTGCTGGACGGGCGTGCCGACGGTGTCGCGGCGGAGAACCTGCACGCCTCGTACCTGCACGTGCACTGGGCGGGGCACCCCCAGCTGGCCCAGCGATTCGCCGACGCGGTCCATGCCTTCGGGACGGGAGGGGGTTTGAGCCGATGGATGGGTTCGCAGCATCCGAAAGCGTTTTCGAACCCGAAATCCTGCGTTGAACCCATCCATCGGCTCAAACCCCACCCACCCGCGGCCCCCACCGGGCAGGACGTCGACCTCCTGCATCACGGCGACCGCGACCTCGCCCCAGGCCTGGTCGACCTCGCGGTCAACGTCCGCGTGGCCACCACCCCGGCCTGGCTGGCCGCGGAGGTCTTCGGCGACGGCGACCTCGCCGCCTACCCGGACCCCCGCCCCGCCGTCGAGGCGCTCGCCGCGCACCACGGCGTCGACCCGGCCATGGTGCTTCCGGTGGCCGGCGCCGCCGAGGCGTTCACCCTCATCGCCCGCGCCCTCCCCGGCGACGCGCTCATCGTCCACCCCCAGTTCACCGAACCCGAGGCGGCGCTCCGGGCAGCCGGCCGCGACCCCCGCCGCCACCTCCTGGCCGCCGACGACGGCTTCCGCCTCGTCCCCTCACGGGTCCCGACGGCGGACCTCACGATCGTCGGCAACCCCACCAACCCCACCGGCGTCCTCCACCTCGCCGACGACCTGGCCCGGATCCCCGCCGCGACCCTCGTCGTCGACGAGGCCTTCATGGACGCCGTGCCTGGCGAGCCGGAGACCCTCATCGCCCCCGAGATGCCGGGCCGGCTCGTGCTGCGCTCGCTCACCAAGACCTGGGGGCTCGCCGGGCTGCGGATCGGCTACGTCGTCGGCGACCCGGCCCTCATCGCGCGCCTCGCCGCCCAGCAGCCGCCCTGGTCCGTCTCCACCCCGGCGATCCGCGCGGCGGTCGCCTGCACATCCCCGCGCGCCGCGGAGGAGGCGGCACGCCTCGCCGAGGACGCCGCCGCCGCCCGAGAAGATCTCGCCGCCCGCCTCACCGACGCGGGCCTTGCCGTCGTCCCGGGCCACGCGCCGTTCGTGCTCGCCGACGCCTCCGCGCTCTCCCGGGCCTCGCTGCGTGGACAGCTCGCCGAGCGCGGGTTGGCAGTCAGACGCGGTGAGACGTTCCCCGGCCTGGGGCCGACGTGGCTGAGGTTCGCCGTGCGCACCCCGGACGTCCACCGTCGCCTCGCCGCGACCCTCGCGGACCTGGCGGACCCGCGGTGAGCGCGTCAGCCCAGCCAGGCGAGCGCGCCCGCGACGTCGGCCGCCTCGGGCACCCCCTCCGGCGACGCCGGCCGCCAGATCATCACGACGGCGGCGCCCCGCTCGGCGGCGACGCCCAGCTTCGCGTCGGTGTGCGCACCGCCCGCGTCCTTGGTCACGAGGACGTCTATGCCGTGCGCGGCCATCAGCTCCCGCTCGCCGTCGACCGTGAACGGGCCACGGCTGGTGAGCAGAGTCCATCGCGCCGGCAGAAAGGCGATGGGAGGCTCGGCCACCCGGGCCACCACATCCCGGTCCGCGAGATCCGTCACGTAGTCAGCGGTGTGTTGGCGGCCCACCGTGAGCAGCGGGCGGGCTCCGAGTGTCGCGGCGAGGCGGGCGGCGTCGCCGTGGCCGTCCACCCAGTGCCAGGTGCTCGCCAGGGGATGCGAGGCCCAGCTCGGCCGCAGCAGCCGCAGGAGCGCGATCCCCTCGGCGGCGCAGGCCTCCGCCGCGTTCCGCGACATCCGCGCCGCGAACGGATGTGTGGCGTTCACCACGGCCGTCACGCCCCGTCCACGCAGGTAGCCGCGCAGACCGTCAACCCCCCCGAAGCCGCCGATGCGCACCTCGCCAGCCGTGAGCGGCGCACGCGTGCGGCCGGCCAGCGACAGCACAGCGTCGCGCCCGGCCAGCCCCTCCGCCAGGTGGCGGCCCTCCGCGGTGCCGCCCAGGATCAGAATCACGCCTCCCATCCAACCATCCGGTGAAAGGACACCCATGACCCTGCTCGACGACACCCTGTCCGCCATCCGCCCCGCCTCAGCCGAGGCGCTCGCGGCCGCCCAGGCGCGCCAGCTCCGCCTCACCAAGCCCGCCGGCAGCCTCGGCCGGCTGGAGGAGATCGGCAACCGGCTGGCCGCCATCGCCGACACCTGCCCGCCGCCCATTCCCGGCCGCGCGGTGGTGGGCCTCTTCGCCGGCGACCACGGCGTCTGCGCCCAGGGCATCAGCCCCTGGCCGCAGGAGGTCACCGTGCAGATGGCGCTCAACATCGCCTCCGGCGGCGCGGCCATCAACGCCATCGCCCGCCAGGTGGGGGCCGACGTGTGGGTCACGGACGTGGGTGTCGCGGCGGAGGTGCCGGAGCACCCCGGGATCCGCGCGCGCAAGGTCCGCGCCGGCACCCGGGACTTCGCCGTCGAGCCTGCGCTGACCCGCGATGAGGCCCGCGCGGCGCTCGAGGTGGGCATCGAGGCCGCCGACGAGGCCATCGACGGCGGGGCCGAGATCCTGCTCACCGGCGAGATGGGCATCGGCAACACCACGCCGGCGAGCGCGCTGATCGCGGTGTTCTCGGGGCTGCCCGTCATGTCGGTGACGGGGCGCGGCGCGGGCGCCGGCGACGACATGCTGACCCGGAAGATCGACGTGATCGAGGGCGCCCTGAGGCTGCACCGCCCGGACCCCGCCGATCCGCTGGGTGTCCTCGCCGCCGTCGGCGGCCTGGAGCACGCGGCCCTCGCCGGGTTCATCCTCGGCGCGGCCGCCCGCCGCGTACCGGTGATCGTCGACGGGGTGATCGCCGCGTCGGCGGCGTGTGTCGCGTCGGGATTCGACGAGGCTGTGACCAGGTACCTGATCGCCGGCCACGCCGGCGTGGAGCCGGGCATCAGGGCGGCTCTGACGTGGCTGGACCTTCAGCCACTGGTGGACCTCGACCTCCGGCTCGGCGAGGGCACAGGCGCGGCGCTCGCCCTCCCCGCGGTCCAGGCCTCGGCCAGGATCCTCAACGAGATGGCGACGTTCGACTCGGCAGGGGTCGCCGAGGGGTGACCAGCGCGGATTGTGTTCCTCCAGGCCGGGTCCCACCCCGCTGAGGGGCCCGAGGGGCGGCCTGGAGGAACGTCCACCGCGCGGCCCGGGGCTGCCGGGTAGGGAAGAATGGCGCCCATGGAAGCGAAGCGGGCCGCGGGCGACGGCATGGAGCCTGCGCTGGGCGCCCCCGCTCCCGGCTCACCGGGGGACACCATGGCCGAGCCGGCCCGAGCCGCCGAGCCACAGCCGGCCCAAGCCGCCGAGCCACAGCCGGCACAAGCCGCGTTGCCACAGCCGGCCCCGGTCGACACGGCGAAGGCGGGGCGACGCGGAGCCTCGCCGCTGGCCGTCGTGGCGCTCGTGCTCCTCGCCGCGACACTCGGGGTCGGCGGATTCCTCGCCTGGCAGGTCTACGGCACCACCTGGCTCGCGCGCAGCGCGGCCGCGGAGTCCGTCGGGCAGCTGCGGGCCGAGTGGGCCACCGCCACACCCGCCCCGACCGACGACGGCCAGGCACCCGCCGAGGTGGTGCCGGCGCCCGGCGAGCCCGCCTGGATCCTGCGCATCCCCTCTCAGGGCGTGGTGTGGCCCGTCGTCTCCGGGGTGGACGAGGACCTGCTCACCGAGGCCGTCGGCTGGTACCCCTCGACGGCGCTTCCGGGCCAGGTCGGCAACGTGGCGCTCGCCGGGCTGCGGCTCACACATGGGGCGCCATTCGCCGGGCTCCTGGACCTGGCCGAAGGCGACGAGGTGATCATCGAGACCGCGCTGGCCACCTACACCTACCGGATCACGCTCCCGCCCTCGCAGCTCACCGTCCACCGCGACGACACCTGGGTCCTCGACCCCGTCCCCGGTAAGCCCGACCTCGCGCCCACCGAGGCCATCCTCACCCTGACCACCCACGAAGACCTCATCGAGACCCCGGACCGATCCGTCGGCTTCGGAATCCTGGAGAACACGGAGATCCCATGACAGACCGCAGCGAACTGATCGAGCACATCAAGAACCTGACCGTCGTGCACGGCCGGGTGACGCTCGCCTCGGGCAAGGAGGCCGACTACTACATCGACATGCGCCGCGTCACCCTCGACGGCGCAGCCTCGCCGCTGGTCGGCCGCGTCATGAACGACCTCGTGGCCGACCTGGACTTCGACGCCGTCGGCGGGCTCACCCTCGGCGCGGATCCGGTGGCCACCGCGATGCTGCACGCCACGGCCGCCGCGGGCGGACGGCTCGACGCCTTCGTCGTGCGCAAGTCCGCCAAGGGGCACGGCATGCAGCGCCGCATCGAGGGCACCGAGGTGGCGGGGCGACGGGTGCTCGTGGTGGAGGACACCTCGACCACCGGCGGCTCGGCCCTCACCGCCGTCGAGGCGGTCCGCGAGGCCGGGGGCGAGGTGGTCGCGGTGGCGGTGGTGGTGGACCGCGGGACCGGCGCCGCCGAGAAGGTGGGCGACGCCGGCCTCGAGTACCGCTACGCGGTGGACCTGGCGGATCTCGGGCTCAGCTGATCCCGTACCGCGCCTTGTACTCGCGCCGGCGGGCGTGGAGGATCGGCTCGGTGTAGCCCGACGGCGACCAAGTGCCCTGCAGCACCAGGTCCCGCGCCGCGCACCAGGCGATGGAGTCCTTGAAGGAGCCCCCCGCCTCCGGCGTCATCGGCCGGTAGGCGGGATCGTCGGCGTTCTGCTCGTCGACCACCGCCGCCATCCGCTTGAGCGCCTGGACCACGAACGCCTCCGAGACGATCCCGTGCCGGATCCAGTTGGCGAGCATCTGCGAGCTGATCCGGCAGGTGGCGCGGTCCTCCATGAGCGAGGTGTCGGTGATGTCGGGCACCTTGGAGCAGCCGACGCCCTGATCGATCCAGCGGACCACGTAGCCCAGGATGGACTGGCAGGAGTTGTCCACCTCCTGCTGCCGCTCCTCCGCCGTCCAGCGGGTGCTGGGCGCCAGCGGGATCTCGAGCAGCTGGTCGACGGTGGCCCGCCGCCCCAGCTCCGCGATCTGGTCCTGCCGTCCCCGCGCGTCGACGCGGTGATAGTGCGTGGCGTGCAGGGTCGCGGCCGTGGGGGAGGGCACCCACGCCGTCGTCGCGCCGGCGTCGGGATGCGCGATCTTCTCCTCCACCATGTCCGCCATGAGGTCGGTCTTGGCCCACATGCCCTTGCCGATCTGCGCCCGGCCCGGCAGCCCGCACGCGATGCCGACGTCGACGTTCCAGTCCTCGTACGCGGCCATCCACGCGGCCTGCTTCATCTCCGCCTTGCGGATCATCGGGCCGGCCTCCATGGAGGTGTGGATCTCGTCGCCGGTGCGGTCCAGGAACCCGGTGTTGATGAAGATGATCCGGTCGGCGGCCTCCGCGATGCAGGCCGCGAGGTTGAGCGTGGTGCGCCGCTCCTCGTCCATGATCCCCATCTTCAGTGTGGTGCGCGGCAGGCCGAGGACGTCCTCGACGGCGGCGAACAGCTCGGAGGTGAACGCCACCTCCGCCGGCCCGTGCTGCTTGGGCTTGACGATGTAGATCGAGCCCGTGCGGGAGTTGCGCCGCGGGTTGTCCGGCGATAGGCCGGGCATGGCGCACAGGCTGGTGACCAGCGCGTCGAGGATGCCTTCGGGCATCTCCCGGCCCTCGGAGTCCAGGACGGCCGGGGTGGTCATGAGGTGGCCGACGTTACGGCACAGCATCAGCGCACGGCCGTGCAGGCGCAGCTCGCCGCCGTCGGGCCGGGTGAAGACGCGGTCGTCGGCCATCGTGCGCAGGAAGGTCCGGCCGCCCTTGTCCATCTCCTCGGCGGCGTCGCCCCGGTTGAGCTGCAGCCACGTCCGGTAGCCGATCACCTTGTCGGGCCCGTCGACGGTGGCCACGGAGTCCTCGAAGTCCATGATGGCGGTGACCGCCGATTCGAGGACGATGTCGTCGATCCCGGCCTTGTCGGTGCGCCCGATGGGGCCGAACGGTTCGATCCGCAGCTCGATGTGGAGCCCGTGGCGCTCGAGCAGGATCGACGTGTGCGCCTCCGCCTCCCCGGAATAGCCGACGAACGACCACGGGTCGGCCAGGCCCACCGTCTCCCCGGAGGTCAGGGTGGCCCGCAGGTCCCGTCCGGCCTGGTACCGGACCACCTCCGCGTGTGACCCTGAGGCCAGTGGCGCCGCCCGGTCCAGGAACTCGCGCGCCCAGGCGATGACGCGCTCGCCGCGGACCGGGTTGTAGGGGCCGTCGCGGTGCGCCCCTCCGTCCTCGCTGACCGTGTCGGTGCCGTACAGCGCGTCGTACAGCGAGCCCCAGCGCGCGTTGGCCGCGTTGATCGCGAACCGGCGGTTGGTGACCGGGACCACCAGCTGCGGGCCGGCCATCTCGGCGATCTCGGTGTCGACGTTCGTGGTGCGCGCGCGGACGCCGGTGGGCTCGTCGAGCAGGTAGCCGATCTCCCGCAGAAGTCTCTGGTAGTGCGGCGCGTACGGGGTCCCGGGGGTGGCCCTGTGGAACTCGTCGATGGCACGCTGCATACGGTCGCGCTCGTCGAGCAGGGCGCGGTTGCGCCCGGAGAACTCCCCGAAGACGCGCTCGAAGCCGGCCCAGAACCGCCCCCGGTCCACGCCTGCCTGGGGCAGGGCTTCGCGGTCGACGAAGTCCACGAGGGTGCGGTCCACCCAGAGGGACCCGACGGGGACGTGCGTGGCGCGCTGCGGGTGGGTGTGGGCGGGGGCGGTGAGGGTCATCGTCATGGGAGTGCTCCTTCTCTTCGAGCGAGGTGGGGATTCAGAACTGCGCGGACTCTGTGGAGTCCTCGAGCGCGGTGGTCGAGCTGGCGGGGTTGATGGCGGAGGCGATGGTGTCGAAGTAGCCGGTGCCCACCTCCCGCTGGTGCCGGGTGGCGGTGTAGCCGCGCTCCTCGGCGGCGAACTCGCGCTCCTGCAGCTCGACGTAGGCCGACATCTGGCGGGTGGCGTACCCCTGGGCCAGGTCGAACATCGAGTAGTTGAGGGCGTGGAAGCCGGCCAGGGTGATGAACTGGAAGGCGTAGCCCATGGCGCCCAGCTCGCGCTGGAACTTCGCGATGGTGGCGTCGTCGAGGTGCTTCTTCCAGTTGAACGACGGCGAGCAGTTGTACGCCAGCATCTGGTCCGGGTGCTCGGCCTTGATCGCCTCGGCGAACGTCCGGGCCGCCTCGAGGTCCGGCACGCCGGTCTCCATCCACAGCAGGTCGGCGTACCGGGCGTACGCCTTGCCGCGGGCGATGCTGGGCTCCATGCCCGGGCGGACCTTGTGGAAGCCCTCGCTGGTGCGCTCGCCGGTGAGGAACTCGCGGTCGCGCTCGTCGACGTCGGAGGTGATGAGGGTCGCGGCCTCGGCGTCGGTGCGGGCGATGATCACCGTCGGCACCCCGGCCACGTCCGCGGCCAGGCGGGCGGCGTTGAGGGTGCGCTCGTGCTGCTGGGTGGGGATGAGCACCTTGCCGCCGAGGTGGCCGCACTTCTTCTCCGACGCCAGCTGGTCCTCCCAGTGCACGCCCGAGGCTCCGGCGGCGATCATGGCCTTCATGAGCTCGTATGCGTTGAGCGAGCCGCCGAACCCGGCCTCTGCGTCGGCGACGATCGGGACCAGCCAGTCCTCGACGGTGCGGATGCCCTCGGCGTGCTCGATCTGGTCGGCGCGCAGCAGCGCGTTGTTGATCCGGCGCACCACCTGCGGCACCGAGTTGGCGGGGTAGAGCGACTGGTCCGGGTAGGTGTGACCGGAGAGGTTGGCGTCGGCGGCCACCTGCCAGCCGGAGAGGTAGATGGCCTTGAGGCCGGCCTTGACCTGCTGGACGGCCTGGTTGCCGGTCAGCGCCCCCAGGGCGTTGACGAAGTCCTCGCTGTGCAGCTGCTCCCAGAGCTTCTCGGCGCCGCGGCGTGCCAGGGTGTGCTCCTCCTGGACCCGCCCGCGGAGGCGGACGACGTCCTCGGGGGTGTAGTCGCGCTGCACGTGCGCCCAGCGGGGGTTGATCTTCCAGTCGTAGTCCAGCAGCTCCGCGGACATCGGTTCCATCATCATCTCGGTCGATCCTTTCGGTGGGGGCAGCTGCTGTGCTGCCTCGTCCCTGTCGATGTGACGATCCTTCAGTCCCCGGGGAGCAATTCCTAGAACTCTTCGCGATGAAGAAACGCAGAAATTTCCGCTACGGTGATTTCATGCCTGTCGACGATGACCCGCACTCCCCAGCGGCCCAGGAGCAGGGGCCTTTCGATCCGTTTTCACTCGGGCGCCGGCTGCGCCATCTCCGCAAGGAGCGCGGTCTGACGCTCAGCCAGGTGGCTGAGGCGTCCGGGCTGGCGCCGTCGCAGCTGTCCCTGATCGAGAACGGCAAGCGGGAGGCCAGGGTCTCGCACCTGCAGACGCTCTCCCGCGTCTACGGGGCCACGCTTGAGGACCTGACCGCGCCCGTGCCCAGCCGCCGCGCGCAACTGGAGATCGAGCTGGAACGCCTCATGCGGTCCCCGCTGGCCCGGGCCAAGGGGCTTCCGATGGTGCGGATCTCTCCGCGGATGCCGATCGACGTGCTCGAGGCGCTCGTCGCGCTGCACCGGGAGCTTGCGCACGACGCCGCCGAGCGCATGGCCACCCCGGAGGAGGCCCGGCGCGCCAACGCGCACCTCCGCGACGAGATGCGTGCCCGCGACAACTACTTCGGCGCCATCGAGGAGCAGGCGGCGGCGCTGCTGAAGCGCTGCGGCTACGTCTCGGGGCCGCTGTCGCAGCACCTCATCGGGGAGATCACGGCCCACCTCGGCTTCTCGCTGCACCACGTGGGGGACCTGCCGCACTCGACCCGCTCGGTCACCGACCTCAAGAACAAGCGCATCTATCTGGCCGCCGCCCAGTCCCGCGAATACGACCCCCGATCGGTGCTGCTGCAGGCGCTCGGCCACCACATGCTCGACCACGCGCCCCCCGCCAACTACGGCGACTTCCTGCGCCAGCGGATCGAGACCAACTACTTCGCCGCCGCCCTCCTCCTGCCCGAGGAGCCGACGGTGCGCTACCTGCAGGAGGCGAAGGCGCGCAGGGAGCTGGCGCTGGAGGACCTGCGCGACGCGTTCGCGGTGAGCTACGAGGCGGCGGCGCACCGGTTCACCAATCTTGCGACGAGGCACCTCGGCATCCCGGTCCACTTCCAGCGCGTGCACGAGTCCGGCATCATCTACAAGGCCTACGAGAACGACGGCGTCGCCTTCCCCCGCGACAACCTCGGCGCGATCGAGGGCCAGCCGGCCTGCCGCTACTGGACCTCGCGGGAGGTCTTCGCCGTCGCGGACAAGTTCAACGCGTTCAACCAGTACACCGACACATCCACGGGCACCTTCTGGTGCACCGCCAGGGTGGAGCAGACCGGATCGGGGCTGTTCTCCACCGGCATCGGGGTGCGCTACCGCGACTCCAAGTGGTTCCGCGGCCGCGACACCCGCGAACGCTCCGTCTCCACCTGCCCGGACCCGGCCTGCTGCCGCAGGGCGCCGGAGGACCTCGCGACGAGGTGGTCCGGGCGCGCCTGGCCCAGCGCTCGCACGCACGCGCACCTGCTCGCGGCCCTGCCCCCGGGCACCTTCCCCGGCGTCGACGACACCGAGGTGTTCCAGTTCCTGGACGCCCACAACCTCGACTGACCTGCGCGCCGATCCGGGGCCGGCGCGTGCTGTTGCTGCGGGTGAAACGCCCGCTGCGCTACCGTGAAGACGACTGATCGAAGGAGACCGAAGTGGATGCATTCCTGATTGTCCTCATCGTCCTGGTCGTCATCGCGCTTGCGGTGGTGGGCTGGGGCGTCAGCGCCTACAACGGCTTCGTGAAGAGCCGCAACCTGATCCAGGAGTCCTGGCGGCAGATCGACGTGGAGCTGAACCGTCGCTACGAGCTGATCCCCAACCTGGTGGAGACCGTCCGCGGCTACGCCGCGCACGAGCGCAACACGCTTGAGCAGATCACCGCGCTGCGCAACACCGCCCGCTCGCTCTCCCAGCAGAGCCACGGGCAGCCCAGCGAGCAGCGCGCCGCCGTCGAGGCCGAGCTGACGCAGGCCGTGCACAACCTGCTCGTCTCCGTGGAGGCGTACCCGGACCTGAAGTCCAACACCAACTTCCTCGAGTTGCAGCGCGAGCTGACCGACACCGAGGACCGGATCGCGGCGTCGCGGCGCTTCTACAACGCCAACGTGCGCGATTACAACACGCGCATCGAGTCCGTGCCGAGCAACATCATCGCCGGGTTCGCGAAGTTCGAGAAGGCCACGTACTTCGAGGTCAACGACCCGATCGTGCGCCAGGCCCCAGACGTGAACTTCGGGGAGATCTCCCAGCGCCCCACGGCCGCCCCTGAGCCGCCGCAGCAGCAGATCCAGGCGCCCCGCCAGGACGACTACGCCCAGCCCTACCAGCCGCCGCAGCACGCGCAGCAGGAGCTGCCCCCGCAGCCGGCGGTGCCCCCGCCGTCGCAGGGGGACCAGGGGCAGACGGGTGGCTACCGGCCGCCGTTCTCCAGCTGAGCCCCACCCGACGAGGCCCGTCCCCTGCCCGGGGGCGGGCCTCCGTCATGCCCGGTAGAAGAAGTTTCAAGAAGATGGTTGACAGTTCAACAAGAATGGTTTAGGGTTGAACCAACAGCCCACGAAAGGAACCCCACATGACCATCAACGAGCTCAACGGCACCTACATCCTCGACGCTTCGCACAGCGCCTTCTCCTTCGTGACCCGCCACGCGATGGTCACCAAGGTCCGCGGCTCCTTCGAGTCCTTCGAGGGCTCCGCGGTGGTCGACGGCGCCAACCCCGCCAACTCCACCCTCGACGTCACCATCGACGCCGGCTCGGTCACCACCCGCAACGCCGACCGCGACGGCCACATCCGCTCCGCCGACTTCTTCGACGTCGAGAACCACCCCACCTGGACCTTCAAGGGCACCGACTTCGCGATCAAGGGCGACGTCGTCGAGGTGACCGGTGACCTGACCATCAAGGACACCACCCGCTCCATCACCCTCCCGCTCGAGTACCAGGGCGCCGCGAAGGACCCCTTCGGCAACGTCCGCGTCGGCTTCGAGGGCTCCACCAACATCTCGCGCGCCGACTTCGGCCTCACCTGGAACGCCGCGCTCGAGACCGGCGGCTTCCTGGTCTCCGACAAGGTCGCCATCGAGGTGGAGATCTCCGCCATCCAGCAGGCTGCCTGATCCACCCCTGCACAGCGCCCCGGCCGGTCGGCCGGGGCGCTGCCGCGTTCCCGGGTTGCCTCGCCCGGCGGCGTGGGCCAAGCTCGCCTCGTGACCGATTCCGTGGCCAGCCCCGACGCCGCCCACCACTCTGACGCCGGCGTGACCGGCGAGCCGGCGGATCCGACGGCGCCCACCGTCGGCGTGGGGCCGCACCCCCAGCCGTGGCCCGAGGACGAGCGCCTGGACCCCGCGCTGTTGGCGGAGGGGGACCGGCGCAACGTGATCGACCGGTACCGGTACTGGCGGATGGAGGCCATCGTCGCCGACCTCGACCGGACGCGCGCGCCGCTGCACGTGGCCATCCAGAACTGGGAGCACGACTTCAACATCGGCTCCATCGTGCGGACCGCCAACGCGTTCAACGTCGCGGCCGTGCACATCGTGGGGCGCCGTCGCTGGAACCGGCGCGGCGCCATGGTGACGGACCGCTACCTGCACGTGGTCCACCACGACGACGAGGCCTCGCTGCTCGCCCACCTCGCGGCCGAGGGGGTGACGCCGATCGGCGTGGACAACCTGCCCGGAGCGGTGCCGCTGGAGACGGCGCAGCTGCCTGAGCGCTGCTGCCTGGTCTTCGGCTCCGAGGGGCCGGGGCTCACCGACGCGATGGTCGAGGGCTGCGAGCGGCTCGTCGCCATCACGCAGCGCGGCTCGACGCGTTCGATGAACGCGGGCGCAGCCGCGGCCATCGCGATGTACCACTGGTCGCTCCAGCACGCCCCGGCTGGCTGAGGCGGCCGACAGCCGCAGGATGTCGCGGCCCCGATCACCGGGAGGCGGCGGACCCCTCGGCCACCAGGGCGACGGTGCAGTCCCGGACGCAGCCGGACAACTCGGCCAGCCCCTGCGCGACCCTGCCGACCCGCACGAGGCGGGTCTCTCCCGCCCCGGCGCCGTCGACGGTGAAGACGACCAGCGCATGCTCGTCGAACGAGTAGGCGACGTCGCCCGCCTGGTAGGTGGACACCTCGGGAGACGCCGCAACCGGCAGGGCCGACGGGAGCTGGGCCACCTGGGCGGTGCCCATGCGGTCGCTGAAGGTGAGGCTCGCGGGCAGGTGGGGAGCCACCGTGAGCCCGGCGGGGGAGGCGTCCAGCGACACCTCCAGCAGGGTCGCGGTCGAGGATGGCGCCGCGGTGCAGGCGGAGGCGGCGAGAAGAGCGGCGAAGGAGAGTGCTGCGAGGAGTCGTCGTGTCATGCTTCCAGTGCACCGGAGGCCGGGCGGGCGGGGGAGTCCCTGCCCTGACGTGCCCTGGCAGGGCGTCCCTGACCAGCCTCGGCCGACCTACGCTGGCACACATGGACAACAGATCAGAGGTGCGCGAATTCCTCATGTCGCGGCGTGCGCGGGTCGAGCCCGAGGCCGCCGGGCTGCCGCGCATCGGCGACAGGCGCGTGGCGGGGTTGCGCCGCAGCGAGGCCGCGATGCTGGCCGGCGTCAGCGTCGAGTACTACGCCCGCCTCGAACGGGGAGCGATCGCCGGGGCGTCGGCGGCAGTGCTCGACGGGTTGGCCCGAGCCCTGCAGATGGACGACGCGGAGCGCGACCACCTCTACCGGCTCGCCCGGCAGGCCGAGGGCTCCGCGCCGGCGTCCCGGCGTCGCGGCAGGCCCGCCAAGCGGTGGCAGCCCTCGCCCAGTCTCCAGTGGTTCCTCGACTCGATGTCGACCGCTGTGGCGCTGATCGGGAACGGACGCACGGACCTGCTCGCGTGGAACACGCTGGGACGCGCACTGCTGGACGAGATGATCACCGGCTCGTCATCCCAGCCCCCCAACTTCGCCCGCTACCTCTTCCTCGATCCCCGCTCCCACGTGTTCTACCCGGACTGGGAGGAGGTTGCCTTCGTCAACGTCGCGATGCTGCGCACGGAGGCCGGCCGCGACCCTCACGACAAGCAGCTGCAGGATCTCGTGGGTGAGCTGTCGACGCGGAGCGAGGAGTTCCGGGGGCTCTGGGCGCGGCACGACGTCTGGCAGCAGGACACCGGCGTGAAGCGGTTCCATCACCACGTGGTGGGGGACCTGACGCTGCACTACGACGGCCTCGACGTGGTGGGCCAGCGGGCGCAGCTCACCGTCTTCACCGCCGAGCCCGGCACCCGCGACGCCGAAAGCCTGCGTCTGCTGGGCTCCTGGGCGTCGTCGCCGGCCGCATCGACCACCGTCGGCTGAGCTGCCGCCCGCTAGGGTGGGAGGCATGCAGCCACAGCGATTCGCCGCGGGACTGACCCCACTTCCGACGGCGGCGCGCGTGGCGCAGAAGCGCTCGGCCCTCCGGTGGCGCATCATCTCCACCGTCATCTCGCTGGCCATCCTGGCGGTGCTCGTCCTCACCATCGGGCGTGACTGGTCGCGGGAGTGGACCATCGCCATGGTGGCCATCTGGGTGGGGTCGTCGGCCTTCTGGCTGGTCCTCTCCGTCGTCGGGCTGCAGCGCGCCAAGCGCGACCTCGGCCGCATCCAGGACGGCGTGGCCTTCTACTTCGACGCCTACGGGGTCGAGTTCGTCACCCCTCCCGCGCCGGCCGTCCCGTGGGACCGCGTCACCGCCCTCCGCCTCACCGGGGGGCTCTCGGGTGCTGGGCCGTCGATCATGCTGGAGGCCGACGGCGCCCCGGTCGGCAAGGTGCCCGCCAGCTTCGTCGACGCCAGCCCCGCGGTGATCGATTCGGCGGCCCGTGCCTACTCGCTCGGGCGCGTCGGGTTGGACGTCTCGGCGCTCGACAAGGTGCTCTGACCACAGGCCCGCGGGAGCTGACCCCGCCCTCCCTCGGGGCGCGCCGAGACGATAAGGTTGGGGCGACCCGAAGTCTCACCCAGAAAAGAGGCATCCATGCCCATTGCTACTCCCGAGATCTATGCCGAAATGCTCGATCGGGCCAAGGCGAACAAGTTCGCTTACCCGGCCATCAACATCACCTCATCGTCGACGGTGACCGCGGCCATCCAGGGGTTCGCGGAGGCTGGCTCTGACGGCATCATCCAGGTGTCCACCGGCGGCGCCGAGTACGCCTCCGGCGCCACCATCAAGGACAAGGTCACCGGCGCCGCCGCCCTCGCGGCCTACGCGCAGGAGGTGGCGAAGAACTACCCCATCCAGATCGCGCTGCACACGGACCACTGCCCCAAGGACAAGCTCGATTCGTTCGTGCGCCCGCTGCTGGCCATCTCGGCCGAGCGCGTGAAGAACGGCCAGCTGCCCCTGTTCCAGTCCCACATGTGGGACGGCTCCGCGGTGCCCATGGAGGAGAACCTGCAGATCGCTGACGAGCTGCTCGCCCTCACCAAGGCCGCCAACATCATCCTCGAGATCGAGGTGGGCGTCGTCGGTGGCGAAGAGGACGGGGTCTCCGCGGAGATCAACGACAAGCTCTACACCACCATCGAGGACGGCATGCGCACCATCGAGGTGCTCGGCCTGGGCGAGAAGGGCCGTTACATGACGGCCCTCACCTTCGGCAACGTGCACGGCGTGTACAAGCCGGGTGCGGTCAAGCTCCGCCCGTCGGTGCTCAAGGAGATCCAGGACGCCGTCGGCGCCAAGTACGGCAAGGACAAGCCGTTCGACCTGGTCTTCCACGGCGGCTCCGGCTCCACCGCCCAGGAGATCTCCGACGCGGTGGACTTCGGCGTCATCAAGATGAACGTCGACACGGACACGCAGTACGCCTACACCCGCCCCGTGGCCGGGCACATGTTCAGCAACTACGACGGCGTGCTGAAGGTCGACGGCGAGGTGGGCAACAAGAAGGCCTACGATCCCCGCGCGTGGGGCAAGCTGGCCGAGGCCGGCATGGCCGCCCGCATCGTCGAGGCCTGCCAGAACCTCCGCTCCGCCGGCACCACCATGGGCGCCAAGTGAGCTGACGCTCTGAACTGACAGACGGCGAGTGGCCGGTCCCTCCGGGGGCCGGCCACTCGCCGTCTGTGCTGTCCGCTACTTGAGCGAGGAGTACGCGCCGCCGTCGACGAGGCTGGTGAAGCCGAGGTCCTCCATGATGTCGATCGCGGCCGCGGAGCGGTTCCCCGAGCGGCAGTAGACGACGTAGGTGTCGTCCTTGGGCAGCTCGGAGACCCGGTCGGCGAAGTCCGCGGCCTGCACGTCGAGGTTGAGGGCGCCGTCGATGTTGCCCGCCTCGTACTCGGCCGGGGTGCGCACGTCGATCACGGTGGCGCCCTCGGAGATGGCGGTGCGCGCGGCGTCGGCACCCGCGTCGGTACAGGCGCTGAGCCCCAGGAGAGCGGCGACGGCGACGACGAGGGAGAGCAGGGTTCGAGTCAGGTTCATGCCCGTCATCATATACCCCCACGGGTATCGATTCGTCACAGTTCGGTAACGGAGGTGGCGCGCCCGCCGGACGAATGATAGCGTTAGCATTCGTCGGGCTGGGCGCTCAAAGCCCGCCGATCCGGCAGGTACGAAGGAGTACGTGTGACCAAACTTCTCGAGCTGAAGAACGTCTCGAAGACGTTCCCAGGCGTCAAGGCGCTGAGCAACGTCCACCTGGATCTCAATGCGGGTGAAGTGCTCGGCCTCTGCGGTGAGAACGGCGCCGGCAAGTCGACGCTGATGAAGATCCTCACCGGCATCTACACCCCGGATCCCGGGGCGGAGATCTGGCTGCAGGGCAAGCAGGTGGAGGTGCGCAACACCAACCATGCGCGTGACCTGGGCCTCAGCATCATCCACCAGGAGCTCAACATGGTTCCGGACCTCACGGTGGCCCAGAACCTGTTCCTCGGTCGTCCCGGCAGCCACAAGGGTGGCTACATCGACGACGCCAAGCTGAACAAGGACGCGGGGGAGCTGTTCGACCGGCTGGGCATGAACCTCAACCCCAAGAGCTACGTGCGGGACCTGTCCGTGGCGCGTCAGCAGATGGTGGAGATCGCCCGAGCGCTGTCCTACGACTCGCGGATCCTCGTCATGGACGAGCCGACGGCGGCGCTCACGCTCGCGGAGACCGACGCGCTGTTCGTCATGATCCGGGACTTCATCACCCCCGAGACGGGCCTGATCTACATCTCGCACCGCATGCCGGAGATCGAGGAGATCACGGACCGGGTCTCGGTGCTGCGGGACGGCCAGTACATCGGCACCGTCACCACCAAGGAGGTCGAGATGCGCGAGATCATCTCGATGATGGTGGGCCGCGAGGTCTCGGGGGACGCCCGGCCGCGCACCGCCCGCGTCTCCGACGAGGTCGTGATCAAGGTGGAGGGCCTCAGCACCAAGAAGCTCGTCCGCGACGTCGGCTTCGAGGTCCGCAAGGGCGAGGTGCTCGGCTTCGCCGGCCTCATGGGCGCCGGGCGCACGGAGGTGGCGAGGGCCATCTTCGGCGCGGACCCGCGCACCAGCGGAGACATCACCGTCCACGGCCGCAAGGTGAACATCCGCACGGCGGCGGACGCGGTGCGCGCCGGCATCGGCTACCTCTCGGAGGACCGCAAGCAGTTCGGGGTCCTGCTGGACCAGGACGTCAAGGCCAACACGGCCATGGCGGCCATGAAGGACTTCCACATCGGCGGCTTCATCCTCGACGGCAAGATCCGCACCGTCGGCACCGAGTACTCGCAGAAGCTGCGGGTCAAGACGCCCAACGTCAACCAGCTGCTGGGCAAGCTCTCGGGCGGCAACCAGCAGAAGGTGGTCATCGCCAAGTGGCTCGTGCGCAACTGTGACGTGCTGATCTTCGACGAGCCCACCCGCGGCATCGACGTCGGCGCCAAGGAGGAGATCTACAACCTCATCGAGCAGTTGTCCGGCCAGGGCAAGGCCATCATCGTCATCTCGTCCGAGCTGCCGGAGGTGCTGCGCGTCTCGCACCGCATCGCCGTCATGGCGCACGGACACATCACAGGCTTCCTTGACAACGAGGACGCCTCCCAGGAAAACATCATGGAGCTCGCCACCGTCGGCAAGGCTCAGTTGAAAGGAACCGCAGCGTGAGCACTGACGCCGCCACCAAGGCCGCACCCGCCCAGCCCTCGCAGGTGCAGCAGTTCATCAAGTCGTCGCTTCAGCAGCTGTTCGTCTTCGCCGCGCTGATCGTCGTCTTCGTGTTCTTCATGATCTTCGCGCCCAACTTCAACGCCGGCGTGGTCATCCCCAACATCCTGCTCCAGGCCGCCGCCATCGGCACCATGGCGCTGGGTGCCACCTTCGTCATCGCCACAGGCGGCATCGACCTCTCCGTCGGCACCGGCATGACGTTCGCCGCGGTGATGGCGGGCGTGTTCATGTCGGCGGAGTTCATGAACCTGCCGTTGGGCATCGGGCTGCTCCTCACCATCGTGGTGGGCGCGGCGATGGGCCTGGTCAACGGGTTCCTCATCGCCTACCTGCACATCCCGCCGTTCATCGCGACGCTGGCGATGATGATGGTGACCCGAGGGCTGTCGCTGATCATCTCCAACGCCTCCAGCATCAAGATCGCCAACCCGGACTACTCGGCCATCTCCAACGGCCGCCTGATCCCGTTCCTGTCGAACGCGGCCCTCATCTTCGTCATCCTCGGCATCATCGCCGCGGTCATCCTCGGCAAGACCCTGCTCGGGCGCTACGCCCTGGCCATCGGCTCAAACGAGGAGGCCACCAGGCTCTCCGGCATCAACGTCAAATTCTGGAAGGCCCTGGTCTACGTGACGGCCGGCATTTTCACGGCCTTCGGCGCCATCCTGTACTCGGGCCGCTTCGGCTTCGTCCAGCCCGCCGAGGGTCTGGGCATGGAGCTCCAGGTCATCGCCGCCGTGGTCATCGGCGGAACCTCCCTCTCCGGCGGCCGGGCCAACATCGTCGGCACCATGATGGGCGCCCTGCTCATGATGACGCTGACCGTCGGCCTCCAGATGATGGGCGTGGCCCAGCAGTGGCAGCTCGTCGTCACCGGCATCGTCGTCCTGCTCGCCGTCTACGCGGACATCCTCCGCCGCCAGCGCGCCTCCGCCGTCTAGCCAACACAACTTCATCCACATCACGGGAGGGCGGTCCTCCCAAAACCGAAAGGAAAACCGCCATGCGCATGCTGCGCTCCGCACTGGCAGTGTCGTCAGTGCTCGTCCTGGGCCTCACCGCCTGCTCCACCTCGTCCACCGCCACCTCCTCCGCGCCGGCCCCGGCAGAGAGCAGCTCGGCTCCCGCCGAGTCGTCGGCTCCCGCCGAGTCCTCGGCTCCCGCCGAGGGTGACGTCCCCATGGGCGACGGCACCCAGACCATCTACCTCGTCTCCAAGGGCTTCCAGCACCGCTTCTGGCAGGCCGTCAAGCAGGGCGCGGAGGAGGCCGGCAAGGAATACAACTACAAGGTCGAGTTCGTCGGCCCGGAGAACGAGCAGGCCGTCACCCAGCAGCTCGATCAGCTCCGCACCGCCCTGCAGTCGGCTCCGGCCGCCATCGGCTTCGCCGCCCTGGACTCCGGCGCAGCCGGCCCCGTCCTGGCCGAGATCCAGGCCGCCAACATCCCGATCATCGCCTTCGACTCGGGTGTGGATTCCGACATCCCGCTGACCACCGTCTCCACCGACAACAAGGCCGCGGCTGCTGAGGCGGCCAAGAACATGGTCGAGCTGCTCGGCGGCACCGGCACCGTCGGCATGGTCTGCCACGACCAGACCTCGGCCACCGGCAAGCAGCGCTGCGAGGGCTTCCAGGAGTACATGGCCGCCAACGCGCCCGACATCAAGGTCCTTGACCCGCAGTACGCGGGCGAGGTGGGTCTCGCCGCCAACACCGCCAAGGCCCTCATCCAGGCCAACGCGGACATCACCGGCATCTACGGCTCCAACGAGGCCTCGGCCATCGGCGCGCTCCAGGGCGCCATCGAGTCCGGCAAGGAACTGACCGTGGTGGGCTTCGATTCCGGCAAGGCTCAGCTCGACGCCATCCGCAACGGCCAGCAGGCCGGCGCCATCACCCAGTCGCCCGTGAAGATGGGCTACGAGACCGTCGTCGCGGCCATCCGCGCCATCGACGGCCAGGAGCTGCCGAAGATCATCGACTCCGGCTTCGCCTGGTACGACGCCACCAACATCGACGATCCCGACATCGCCGCCAACCTCTACGAGTGAGAGTCACGGGGTGGGCCTTCGGGCCCACCCCGTCCCACGCCCTGACACTTCGGCGCAGCCCCCGCCCGGCCAGCTGCGCCACCCCCACACCGCGCCGGACACCCAGACAAGAACACAGAAGTAACTGATTTAAGAAGGTGTGATTCGTGACCAACTACCCCAAGATCGGCATCCGACCCATCATCGACGGGCGGCGCAACGGCGTCCGCGAGAGCCTCGAGGACCAGACCATGAACATGGCTCTGCGCGTCAAGGAGCTCTACGAGGCCGAGCTGCGGTACCCGGACGGTACCCCTGTCCAGGTCGTCATCGCCGATTCGACGATCGGCCGCGTGCCCGAGGCTCAGGCCACCGCGGAGAAGTTCAAGCGGGAGAACGTCGGGCTGACGCTCTCGGTCACACCCTGCTGGGCCTACGGCTCGGAGACCATCGACATGGATCGCACCATGCCCCATGCCATCTGGGGCTTCAACGGCTCTGAGCGCCCAGGCGCGGTCTACCTCGCCGCGGCGCTCGCCGGCCACACCCAGCTCGGCATCCCCGCCTTCGGCATCTACGGCGAGGAGGTCCGCGACGCCGACGACGACTCCATCCCCGACGATGTGCGCCAGCGGCTCCTGGACTACGCCGGTGCCGGGCTCGCCGTCGCGCTCATGAAGGGGAAGTCCTTCCTCTCCATCGGCGGCGTGTCCATGGGCATCGCCGGCTGCGTGGTGAAGGAGGAGTTCTGGAACTACTGGCTGGGCATGCGCAACGAGTACGTCGACATGGTGGAGCTGGAGCGCCGCATCAAGCTCGGCATCTACGACGACGAGGAGTACGAGAAGGCCTACGCCTGGGTCCGCGAGAACCTGGTCCAGGGTGAGGACTTCAATCCGGAGGAGTGGCAGCGCTCCGCAGAGGACCACGAGGAGTGGTGGGCCTACGTCACCAAGCTCGTCCTCATCGGCCGCGACCTCATGATCGGCAACCCGAAGCTGGCAGAGAAGGGGTTCGCCGAGGAGGCGCTGGGCCACGGCGCGCTCGTCTCCGGCTTCCAGGGTCAGCGCCAGTGGACCGACTACCTGCCCAATGGCGACCTGATGGAGACCCTGCTCAACACCCAGTTCGACTGGAACGGCAAGCGACAGCCGCAGGTCATGGCCACCGAGAACGACAATCTCAACGGCGCCTCCATGCTCTTCAACTATCTGCTCACCAACCGTGCGCAGATCTTCTCCGACGTGCGCACCTACTGGAGCGCGGACGCCATCGAGCGCGTCACCGGCCACCGCCCCGAGGGCCGCGCGGCCGCCGGCATCATCGACCTGCGCAACTCCGGCGCCACCACCCTCGACGGCACCCTCGCCGCGAGGGACGCCGACGGCAACGCATGCATCAAGCCCTGGTGGGAGCTGACGGACGAGGACATCGCCGCGATGACCGAGGCCACCACCTTCCACCCGGCCAACACCGGATACTTCCGGGGAGGCGGCTTCTCCACCCACTTCCGCTCGGCGGGTGAGGTGCCCGTCACCATGACCCGCGTCAACTGGGTCGACGGCCTCGGGCCGGTGCTGCAGCTCGCCGAGGGCTACACCGTCGAACTGCCCGACGAGGTGGCCAAGGCCATCGAACTGCGCACCGACCCGGGGTGGCCCACCACGTGGTTCGTGCCCACCATCACAGGCGAGGGCGCATTCACCTCCGTCTACGACGTGATGAACGCATGGGGCTCCAATCACGGCGCAATCAGCTACGGCCACATCGGCCACCAGCTCATCACGCTGGCCTCGATGCTCCGTATCCCCGTGAACATGCACAACGTGTCACGGGAGCGGATCTTCCGCCCGAAGAACTGGATGGGCTTCGGCACAGCCGATCTGGAGAGCGCCGACTACCGCGCCTGCGCGCAGTTCGGGCCGCTCTACAACTGATCCCTCAGGCACCCCCCGCCTGAGGTGATGACCCCCGTCGCGCTCCATACTGGGCGCGACGGGGGGCACCACCCCGCCGCCCGCCCACCATCTCCTGGAGGACACCGTGAAGCCCGTCACCGCGCTGGCAGTGGACCTCGGCTCTTCGTCTGGTCGGGTCATCGCCGGCACCTACCGCGACGGTCGGGTGGAGGAGGTCGAGGTGCGGCGTTTCGCGCACGAGGCCACCATGAGGGACGCCTACCTGGCCTGGGACCTCGACTTCATCTGGGCCGAGGTGGTCGCCGGGCTGCGGGACGCCCTCGCCCTCTTTCCGGATGCCGTCAGCGTCTCGGTCGACACCTGGGGGGTGGACTACGTGCCCGTCGACGGGTCCGGTCGTCCCGTCACACCCGGCCGCGCCTACCGCGACGAGCGCACCGCCCGCAGCCACGAGGCGTTCCGCCGGCGCCTGAGTGACGAGGCGGCCTGGGACGCCACCGGCATCGCGCCCGCCACCATCAACACCGCCAACCAGCTGTTCGCCTTCCTCGCCGAGGAGCCGGATGTCGCGGCGGGGGTGGAACAGATCCTCCTGCTGCCGGACTACTTCACGTACCTCCTCTCAGGCGAGAGGGGATGGTCGCGCTCGCACGCCTCGTCGACCGGCCTGACGCGGCCCGGCGCGCACGAGTTCAGCGACGAGGTGTTCGCCGCGCTGGGCATCCCGCGCTCCTGGGTTGGCGAGATCACCCGCGAGCACACCGTCGCGGGTCCCTGCACGGTTGAGGGGCTCGAGCAGCTCACCGTCGTGCGGGCCGGCGCGCACGACACCGCCTGCGCCGTCCACGCCCTGCAGCGCGACACGGCCGACGAGTCCTACTTCCTGTCCTGCGGCTCCTGGTCCGTGCTCGGCGTGCTGCGCGACGAGCCGCTCATGTCGCGGGAGGCGTACCAGTTGGGCCTCACCAACGAGGCGCGGGCAGATGGCGGTCTCCGCCCCCTCTTCAACATCACCGGGCTGTGGATCCTGCAGGAGTGTCAGCGCGAGTGGAAGGCCGCAGGTGGCGTGCATGGCATCGCCGAACTGGTCGAACTCGCCGCGTCCGTGCCGTCGACGGGCCTTCTCATCAACCCGGACGAGCCGCAGTTCGCCCAGCCCGGGGGCATGGTGGGCAGGATCACCGACGCCTTGCGCGCCCAGGACTCCGGCATCGGCGCGCTCCGCGAGGGCGCTGTGGTCCGCGTCATCCTCGAGTCGCTCGCGGCGCGGTACGCCAGGGGCGTCGCCGACCTGTCCGCCCTGACGGGCATCCCCGCCCGGCAGCTCAATCTCGTGGGCGGTGGCTCCCGCAATGCGCTCCTGTGCCAGCTCACGGCGGACTCCGTCGGGGTTTCGGTCGTCGCGGGGCCGGTGGAGGCATCGGTCCTGGGATCGCTCCTGGCGCAGCTCGAGATCATGGGCACCCTGGATCCGAAGGACCGCAACGCCGTCATCGCCGCCTCCGCCCGGACCATCAGGTACGAGCCGGCATGACCAGGCGGGGGGAGCGGGCCAATCTCCGCGACATTGCGGAGGCCGCGGGAGTGTCGATGCAGACGGCTTCGCGCGTGGTGCGCGGCGTCGACGTGGTGGCCGAGTCCACCCGGGTCCGGGTGCTCGCCGCCATCGAGGAGCTGAACTACCAGCCGAACATGGCGGCCCGCTCGCTGTCGGCGCGCCGCACCGGCTCCATCCACATCATCGACGCCGTGCCGCTGCTCCACGGTCACGCCACCACCTACGTCGTGATCTGTCAGCAGCTGGCAGCCCTGGGCCTGCACATCTCGACCTCCGTCATCAGATCCGAGCTCGACGGGCTGGCGCTGCGCGAACTCGTGCCGGTGGGTGCCGACGGGGTGATCATCCTCGGCGGGCGCTACGAGCCGGGGGAGTGGGTGAGCACCGTCGCCTCCCGCCTGCCCACCGTGTACGTGGGCCAGCTGAACGACCTGCCGGAGCAGGCGGTCGGGGTCGCCGTGGACCACCGGTTGGGGGCACAGCTGGCCGTCGAGCATCTGGTGGGGCGCGGGGCGGTGAGGGTCGCGCACGTCGAGGGTCCCACCGAGTGGGTGGATGCGCGGCTGCGGTACGAGGGCTACCTCGCGGCGTGCGCGACCGCGGACCTCGAGCCGCTGATCCTTCCGGCCGGGTCGTGGGACGCCTCGGCGGCCAGACCGTTGATGTCGGGTCTGGACCGTGGGGTGGACGCGGTCTTCGCCGCCAACGACCACCTCGCGCTGGGCTGTATGACCTCGCTGCAGATGGCGGGCCGGCGGGTGCCGGGCGACGTCAAGGTGGTGGGGTTCGACGACGCGTTGGGGTCGGAGTCGTTCCTGCCGCCGCTCACCACGGTGCGCCAGGACTTCCGTGCTGTGGGCGAGGCGGCCGTGGCCGCGCTCAACCTGCTCCTCACCGGCGATCCCGCCGAGTCGGTCACCATCACGCCCATCCTGGTGGTGCGAGCGAGCACGTGATCACCACGGCCGTGGGATGCCGCGCACCCGCGCGGTTCACGCCCCGGCCTCCAATTCCAGGACAACCAACCGGACGCCCCCGCGCCGGCTCAGAAAGAAGGAGAACCATGCTCTACGGACCCATGACCCACCCGCAGCTTCTAGGCGCCCTCGGCCGCGCCGGTCACAGCTCGAAGGTCCTCATCACCGACGGCAATTACCCGGCGGCCACGGGCGCCCCCGCCTCGGCCGAGCGGATCTACCTCAACCTCGCGCCCGGGCTTCTGACCGTCTCCGACATCCTCGAGGTTCTGAAGCTCACCATCCCCATCGAGCAGGCGGGCATCATGGTGCCCGCAGCGGATGCGACGGAGGTGCCCGACTCCATCCCGGCGCACGACGAGTACCGCGCTGCCCTCCCCGGCATCGAGGTGGTGGAGATCCCCCGGTGGGACTTCTACGACGTGGCGAAGTCCGACGACGTGTCCGTCGTCATCGTCAGCGCCGATCAGCGCCTGTACGCGAACCTGATCCTCACCGTCGGGGTCCGCCAGCCCGGCGAGTGACTCACGGGATGCGTCTGGTCCACGCGTCCGAGGAGAATTTCGTCTCCACCAGGTGCTGCGCCGCGGCGAGTTCCTCCTCGGCGTAGCCCCGACGCTGGGTCGCGTACCGTCCCTCGAAGTGCGCCAGGAACGATGCGATGATCTCGTCGCGGGGGAGGCGGGTCTGCGAGCGGAGCGGGTCCACGCGCTTGTTCGCCGACTTCGTGCCCTTGTCCGAGAGCTTCTCGCGGCCGATGCGCAGCACCTCGAGCATCTTGTCGGCGTCGATGTCGTAGGCCATCGTCACGTGGTGCACCACCACGCCGCCCGTCACCCGGCGCTGGGCGGCGCCGGCGATCTTGCCCTTGTCCGAGGCGATGTCGTTGAGCGGCACGTAGCGCGCGTTGACGCCCAGCTCCGCCAGCGCGCCCATCACCCACTGATCGAGGAACTCGTAGCTGCGCTCGAAGCTCAGCCCTTCCACCAGGGACGCCGGCACGACGAGCGAGTACGTCACGCAGTTGCCGGGCTCCATGAACATGGCCCCGCCACCGGTGATCCGGCGCACCACGTTGATGCCGTGCCGGGCCCGGCCCTCGTCGTCGATCTCGTTGCGGTAGGACTGGAAGGACCCGATCACCACGAGCGGCTGATCCCAGTCCCAGATCCGCAGGCTGGGGTTGATCTCGCCGCGCGCAAGCCGGGCCGCGATCACCTCGTCCAACGCGACGTGCATCCGTGGGTCCATCGACACCGGGCCGATGACGTCGAAGGTGTGCTGCGACCAGTCCGTGGCGTGGCCCAAAGCGCGGCGCACGGCGATGCCCACCGCCTCGGGGGTGAACCCGATCAGTGTCGCTGCCGGGTCCAGGCGGGCGACGATGGCGGCGGCGAGATCCTGCACCGACGACGTGTCGGGCATGCCCAGCAGGGCCCCGTTGATGTCGTCGAGAGCCTCGTCGGGCTCCAGGAAGAAGTCTCCCGAGACCGCTGCCTCGGTGATCTGGCCGTCGTCGGTCTCGACGTCGACCGCGACCAGCTTGCCGCCCGGGACCTTGTACTCACCACGCATGCCCCGACCCTATCGGGGTGCCCCGAGCGGCCCCTAGCGGGCTTCGATCAGCTCCACGATCTGGGTGGGGGTGGGCACGCGGCCGTAGGAGACCACGTCGCCGTCGATGACCAGGCCGGGCGTCGACATCACGCCGTGGGCCATGATGTCGGCGTAGTCGGTGACCTTCTCCACCTCCGCGTCGACACCGAGGCGGGCCAGCGCCTCGCGCACGTTCTTCTCCAGGGTGGTGCAGTTCTTGCAGCCGGGGCCGAGGACCTTGATGAGCATGTCTTTCCTTATCTGTTGTGGTCAGGAGAACAGGTTGAACGCGAAGCCGATGAGCATGATGGCCATGGCGACGCTGCCGAAGAACAGCGCCAGCAGCTTGGGCTTGAGCACCTGCTTGAGCAGGATGAACTCGGGGAGGGAGAGCGCGACGGTGGCCATCATGAACGACATCACCGTGCCCAGGGCCATGCCCTTGCTCCAGAGGGCTTCGGCGATGGGGATGACCCCCGCAGCATTGGCGTAGAGCGGCACGCCCGCCAGGGTGGCCAGGACGACGGCGAAGGGGTTGTCCGGGCCGGCGTAGGTGGCGAAGAACTCGGTGGGCACCCAGCCATGGATGAACGCCCCCACCCCGACGCCGACCAGGATCCACTTCCAGACCCGGCCGACGATGTCGCGCGTCTCGTCGATGGCCGCCTCCACCCGCTCGGGCAGCGTGGGGCGATGGCCGTCGGCGTCCAGGACGGCCACGGGGGTCTTGAACACGAAGTCGGCGACGAGGTGGTCGAGTTTGAGCCGGCTGAAGGTGAAGCCCAGAGTCATGGCGGCGGTGAGCCCTGCGGCCACGTAGGCGACGGTGGTGGGGATGCCGAAGGTGTCTGCCAGCAGCACCACCGCGACCTCGTTGACCAGCGGCGATGCGATGAGGAAGGTCAGCGTGACGGCCAGCGGGATGCCCGCGCCCACGAAGCCGATGAACAGCGGGATGGAGCTGCAGGAGCAGAACGGTGTGATGGCGCCGAACAGGGCTGCCAGGACGAGGGAGAGCCACAGCGGCTTGCCCTCGAGGAACTGCCGGACGCGTTCGGGGCGCAGCGTGGTGCGCACCATCCCGATCGCGAAGATCATGCCGATCAGCAGCAGGAGGATCTTCGACGTGTCGTACAGGAAGAAGTGGACGGCGCCCGGAATGCGCTGCGCCAGGTCGAGCCCGAGGACGCGCTCGAACAGCGCGTCCCAGAGCACCTCGTTGAGCGCGTACAGCCCGGCCCACGCGACGGCGGCGGCTGCGAGGGCACCGACCAGGGCGGTGGTGGAGCGGGGGGTGAGCGTGGCGGACATCCCGGTCACAGCCTCAGCTCGCCGGGCAGAGCGGAGCGGACCAGCTCGGCGGCCCCGTCGGCCAGGGTGTAGTCGATCCATCTGCCGCGACGCGTGCCGACGATGAGTCCGGCCTCGCGCAGCACCTTGAGGTGGTAGCTGAGCAGGTTGGGGGCGACGTCGATCGCGGACTGGAGGTCACATACGCACTGCGTGGACGACGAGAGGCGCGTCAGCACCCGCCACCGGACGGGGTCCGCCACGGCCTGAAGAACGGCCACGGCTCGGTCCTCGCGCAGTGACAGTTCGATGACGGTTGGTTCAACCATGCTTGAACTGTAGACCCGCCATACCCTCGCCCTGTCCTCGGGGTCGGTGAAGCGTGGATCAGGGGGTGGGGACTGGCGCCGGATCAGGCACCGCCAGCAGCCGACGCACGCCCGCGCGGGCGAACATCAGGGCGAGGATCAGGGCGGTGACGGCGAAGAAGCCACCGAGCTTGACGCTGTCCCTGAACAGGATGCCGATCAGCTCGAGCACCACGAACTTGCTGCTGATCAGGAGCCCCCACAGAAGGAGCCCGGCCACAACCCGGCCGACCGGGGTCGTCGCCGCCTTGAACCCGGCCTTGATCCGGTCCTTGAGCGCCACCACTCCCTCGAGCACGAGCTTGAGGACGACGGCGGTGAACAGGGACAGCGTGAACGTCTCGCTGATGACCTGGGGCATGAACTGCACCGCGAGGTTGAGCACCACCACGTAGACGAAGACGTCCACCACATCCGCGGCCGATACCCACTGGCGCCGGGGGGCCACAGAGTCACTCATGGGCTCATCCTAGGCACGAACCCCCGGAGGGAGGGAGGCGCCGATAACGGGCCCTGTCGTAGCCTTGTGCCCGCGGTCCTAGGATCGGGCGAACAAGCCGGCCACCGCATCGGAGGGTCACATGAAGAACTACCTGCAGCAGTACCTGCGCAGCCTGAATCCGGTCGGCGTCGCGGTGGGGGCAGTGCTGCTCGCGCTGTCGTTGACGCCGTCGCTGCTGCCCCGGCCCGCGGTCCTGCAGGGCGTGGGCTCCGGCATCGTGTTCGGCATCGGGTACCTGCTCGGCGTGGCGCTGGCGCTGCTGGGCGCCCGGCTGACCCGGTGGCGCCCGCCGCAGGCGTGGCTGAGGTGGGCACGCCTGGTGGGGTGGCCCCTCTACGGCGCTGTCCTCATCGCGGCGATGATCGGCGGAGTCGCGGCGCAGAACGAGGTGCGCCGCCTCGTCGAGTTGCCTCCCCAGGACAACGTCAACATCCTCGGCTTCGTGGTGGCGTTGGCCCTCGCCAGCC
This sequence comes from Tessaracoccus yangjingae, assembly GCF_055326235.1. NCBI lineage: Bacteria > Bacillati > Actinomycetota > Actinomycetes > Propionibacteriales > Propionibacteriaceae > Tessaracoccus > Tessaracoccus yangjingae. The sequence goes on from NZ_JBUZNN010000002.1 coordinate 56,655, forward strand.
TGGCGAGCCTCGGCCTCGGCCGCCTGGTGCGCTCGGCGTGGCGCCGGACGCTGGCGCGGATGGTCGAGGGGGGCAGCACCCCCGCCGTCGCCCTCAAACGTGCGGCGCTGCGCTCCGCAGTGGCGTCGGTGCTGATCGTCGCCCTCCTGGGCATCGGGTTCTTCGGGCTGCTCAACGTGGCCTACCGGTCGATCAACGGCCAGCCGGCGGAGGGGCTGGCGGCCCCGGTGTCCGCTCAACGCTCGGGCGGGCCGGGGTCAGAGGTGTCGTTCGACGAACTGGGGCGCCAGGGCGGGGACTTCGTTACCGGCGGCCCGACGGCCGACCAGATCAGCGCGCTCACCGGGCAGCCCGCGCTGACGCCCGTGCGCGTGTACGTGGGCTTGGGTGCGGGCGGAACCCTGGCGGACAGGGTGGCGACAGCGGTCCGGGAGCTCGTGCGGACCGGCGGCTTCGAGCGGGAGGTGCTCGTGGTCGCGGCCACCACCGGTTCGGGCTGGGTCGAGCCGCAGGGCGTGGATTCGGTCGAGTACCTCCATTCGGGGGACACGGCGACGGTGGCGCTCCAGTACGCCTACACCCCCAGTTTCGTCTCCGCGGTGACGGCGCCCGAGCTCACCGTCGAGGCCGCGTCGGCGCTGTTCACCGGGGTACGCGGCCATTGGCTCACCCTGCCGGAGGGTGAGCGCCCCAAGCTGGTGGTCTACGGGCTGAGCCTGGGTGCCCAGGGGCTGATGAACGCGTTCGGCAGCGTGGAAGCGCTCACCGAACGCACCGAGGGGGCGCTCCTCGTTGGACCCACCTATGCGACCCCGCTGTGGCAGGAGCTGCAGGCCACGCGCGACGCGGGCTCGCCGCCGTGGCAGCCCGTCCGCGATGAGGGGGAGCGCGTGCGGTGGGCGTCGCAGTCGGGTGACTTCGGCAAGCTTCAGGGCGAGTGGTCGGAGCCCAGGGTGGCCATCCTCCAGCACGCGACCGATCCGATCACCTGGCTGGGGCCGGAGCTGATCTGGCAGCGCCCCGAATGGCTGACCGACGGCGGCCGCGCGCCGGACGTGAGCCCGCACATGCGCTGGATCCCCGTGGTGACCGCGGTCCAGGTGTTCCTCGACATGATGGTGAGCGTCGACGTCCCCGCCCGCCACGGCCACGCGTTCGGCGATGTGATGATCGACGGGTGGGTCGCCGTCACGGGCGACGGCGGCCTCGACGAGGCGACGATCGCGGAGATCCGCGCCGTCATCGAGGACTACTGGGTGATCAAGCCGGTCAACGTCTGAGCCAGGATCGCCACCGAGGTCACGCCGAGGAGGGCCGCGAAGCCCAGACCTAGCGTCCGTGCGGGGAGCCGGCGGCCGAGCCTGCCGCCGAGGATCGCCCCTGCGGCGGCCAGCACGCTGAACCATCCGATCAGCGCCCAGTCGACGTCGATGGCGACGCTCAGCCGGGTGGCGAGGGCCACCAGGGAGTTGAGCACGATCACCAGCAGCGAGGTGGCGACCGCCTGCTGCATGGTGAACCCGAGGGCGATCACGAGGGCGGGCACGATCGCGAACCCGCCACCCACACCGAAGATGCCGGTGAGCAGCCCGACGCCGGCGGCTGTGGCCGCCACGAGGGCGACCTGGGGCCAGTTGACGCGAAGGGGATCCCGCTCGAACATCGGCGGCACAACGCACGGGGCGGTTGGCGACGGGCGGAGGTACTTCCTCGCCATCACGGTCGCCACCACGAGCAGCAGGACCGCGAAGAGCGCCATGAGGACGGTTCCCGGCATCCGCATCGACAGAAGGGACCCCAGGACGGCGCCCGCGCTCCCCAGAGCGGCGAACGCGACGCCCTCGGCGGGCCGGAGGAAGCCGGCCCGCCAGTGGCCGATCAGAGCGGCGCTCGCCGTGACGGTGACGACGATGAGTGACCCCACCATCGCCGCGGCCGGAGTCTGCTGGGCCAGGTAGACCAGCACCGGCACCGTGATGATGGCGCCGCCTCCCCCGAGTGCGCCCATGACGAGGCCCACCGCGGCCGCGAGCGGCACCAGCCACCACGTCATCTGCTGATGGTGTCCGTGTGGCAGGGCCGGGCCGAGACGGGCAGGCCGGCCGCGATCCAGGCCATCGTGCCGCCGCGCACCGACACGGCGGTGCGGCCCGCGTCGGCCAGGATCCGGGCACCGGTCAGGGAGCGGCGCCCGCTCCGGCATACCACGTAGACGGTGCGCCCCAACGGGACCTCCTCGACGCGCGCGCCAACCTCGCCGAGGGGGATGAGCACGGCCGAGGGCACGTGGCCCTCCGCGTACTCGTCAGGCTCACGGACATCGAGGATGAACTCTTCTGCCCTCCACGCTGCCGTGAGGTCGGCGATGCTGCACTCTGCGATCTCGACGGTCACGACGCGCTCACCAGCGGCAGGCCGGTCTTGCCGGCGTTCTCGAACTTGTCGTCGACAGCGACGACCGTGCGGCCGGCCGCCGCCAGGATCGACGCGGCGATGGACGAGCGGTAACCACTCAGGCAGTGCACCCACACCTCGCCGTCGGGCGTCTCGTCGATGCGCGTGAGCAGATCGTGCAGGGGGATGTTGACGGCGCCGTCGATGTGGGACTCCCTGTACTCGGGGACGCGCCTGACGTCGAGGATCTGCACTTCGCGGTGGTGACGCACGTGGCCAAGGTCGGCGAAGTCGGCGCGTTGCAGGGTCGCGGGGGCATCGGTCCACTCCTCGGGGCCTCCCGTGGCGCTGGCCGCGATGTGGTCGATGCCGATGCGCACGAGCTCGCGTTGCGCTTCGGCGACCTGTTCGCGCGACTCGCCCAGCAAGGTGATCGGGGTGCCCCAGGGGATCATCCAGCCGATGTAGGTGGCGATCTGTCCCTCGATGCCGAAGTTGAAGCTCCCCGGCACGTGGCCGGCGGCGTAGGCGACCCGGTTGCGCAGATCCACCACCCACTCGCCGTGCTCGAGCCGGGTCCGGATCTCATCCTTGTCCGCGCGGGTGGGCTCGCTCAGGTCCGGCGCGCCCGGGCCGGAGGAGTTCGAGGGCGCCATGTGGGCGTAGTAGGCGGGGTACACGTCGAGGCCGGCGAGGATCTCCTCGATCCAGTCCTCCTCGTCCTTGGTCAGCACGGGGTTGATGCGCTTCTCGCGCCCGATCGTCGACTCTGTGCCCTCGGTCTGGGTGGCGGAGCAGAAGCTCCCGAAGCCGTGGGTGGGCATGATCTCGGTGCGATCGGGGAGCTCCGCGGCCAGCCGGTGCGCCGAGTTGTACTGGTGCCGGACGAGCTCATGGGTGTGGGCCGCTCCGAGCAGGTCCGGGCGCCCCGTGGCGCCGAAGAGCAGCGAACCGCCGCTGAAGACGACCTGGCCGCGGGCGTCCTCGTCGTCAGAGGTGGGATCGAGGAGAACGTAGGAGAGGTGAGTGAACGTGTGGCCGGGCGTGGCGAGGGCCTTCACCGACATGGTCGGGCTGATCTCGACAACCTGGGAGTCGACGATGGGGGTGCGCTCGAAGGACACCTCGTCCTGCGCGTTGACGTAGTACTTCGCGCCGCGTTCCTGGGCCAGCGCGTACCCGCCGGTCACGTAGTCGTTGTGGATGTGGGTCTCGAAGACCGCCTTCAGCGCAACACCCTCATCGTCGAGGATGCGGGTGACGCGGTCGATGTCGCGCTGGGGGTCGACGACGAACGCGAACTCGCCGTCGTGGACGACATAGCTGCGGTCGCCGAGGGTGGGGGTCTCGATGGTGATGATCGTCGCCATGGGGCACTCCTTCGTTTCGAAGAAGTATATACCCCCGGGGGTATAGGTCGTCCAGCCTTGGGTGCCCCCACCGCCGTCCACCCGGGCGCTGGGTTGGGGTGTCGCGAGGAGTCGCGGCAAGGCGGCGGGGACGCGGACTCAGGGGAGCGTGGTCGTCCCGTGCACCTCCTTCCAGTCCGAGATGAAGGCGTCGACGGCGTCCTCGATCATCGGCGCCGAGAGCGCCTGGCGCAGCAGTTTCGGCGACAGCGTGACCGCGTGGGCGCCCGCCTCGAGGGCGTGGGACACCTGCGCGATGTTCTTGAAGCTGGCGGCCATGATCTTGCTCGGCGCGTCGAAGCGGTCGATGAAGCTGGCCAGCGCGCTGAGGGTGCCGCGGGTGTCGATGTCGAGGCTCTGCATGCGGTTGTAGTAGGGCGCCAGGTAGTCGACGCCGGTCGCGACGGCGAGGAAGCCCTGGGTCTTGGAGTAGATGGCGGTGGCGGTGACCTTGACGCCCTCCTCCTTGAGGGTGCGCATGGCCTGGATGCCGGCCTCGGTGGTGGGGATCTTCGGGTAGACGTTGGCGTCGATCTTGTCCAGGAGCCGGTGGGCCTCGTCGATCATGCCCTGCGCGTCCTTGGCCAGCACCTGCACGTGCAGCGTCCGGTTGGGGCCGATGATCGACCGGATCTGCTTGAGGTGGGCGTAGAAGTCGATCTGGCCCTCCTTCTTCAGGATCGACGGGTTGGTGGTGACACCGGTGACGGGGTAGATCGGCGTGAGCCGCTCGATGTCGTCGAGGTTGGCGGTGTCGAACAGGATGTCCATGGGGGCCTTTCTTCGGGCATGGGGGGTGGGCTCAGGGCAATTCCACCACCGGCGGGTCGCGGAGCGGCGGTTTCGCGGGCGATCCGGGCAGATGCCCACCGAGCCGCTTCCGGGCGTCGCGATCGAGGGGGACAATGGGTTCAGCCCCGCTGTGTCCTGCCGCGGGCGGCTCAGAGACGAGGTCGAGATGACGGACGACGGCGCAGCGGACGGGACGGGCGCGGCCGCTGAGGCGGAGGGCCGCAGGCCGCGCCGGTGGGTGACGGGCGCCGTCGTCGGGGGCCTGGTGCTGGCGGCCGTCGCGATCCCGCTGGGGTACCAGGCGCTGCGCGGCCCGGACGGCGCGGTGCCGGGGGAGACTCCCAGCCCCATCCCCTCGGGCTCAAGCTCGCTTGAGCCGTCCGCTCCCTCGCCCACGCCCACGGAAGCATCCGCCACGCCTACGGTCGCGCCGGTGGAGAACCCGTGCGCGGGGATCGCGGAGGAGACGCGCGAGGCCGGGCTCCAGCTCACCCCGTTCGACGGCGATCTCCCCGACGGAGCGCTGCGCGCGTGGCTGTGCGGGGACCCGAGCGAGGGCTTCCCGGCCACGGGCGGACCGCTCGAACCGCTGACGGAGGGGCTGGACGAGGTGACGGCCGCGTTCAATGCCCTCGAGCCCCTGCCCGGGGACGTCGCGTGCACCGCGGAGTACCGGATGACCTACGTCGTGGTGCTCGACTACCCGGACGGTGCGCAGCGCCTGCGCGGGGAGCTGCACGGCTGCAAGGTGGTGAGCGACGGGGAACGCCAGTTCTCGGGCGGCGAAGGGTTCCTGCAGACCCTGGTCGGGCTGTGGGAGGGCCAGCGATCCGGGGAGGTGGCACCGTCGGAGCCCCCGGAGGTGTGTCCACCGCTGACCACCCTGGTTCCGACCACGCCAGACGCGATCCTGGTCGGCCACGTCTGCTCCCGCGATTACAGCGATGTCCGCGTCATCGACGAGGTTCCGGAGGACCTGCTGGCACGGATGGTGGAGTCGCTGCGCACGGACGTGGGCGGGGACGTGCCCGGCATGGGGATCGACAACCGCGGCGCCTTCGTGCTCGTCGACGGATGGGGCTCGACGATGTCGCTGGTGCCGCTGCACGACGGCAACTTCGCGGTGGACCCCAGCCCCCTCGACGAGTTCGCCTACTGGAAGCCGCCCGCGGACCTGGCCGAGGATCTGCACGCCTTCCTCGGCCCGGAGCCCTCGCCCACGGGCTGATCCTCCTCGCCCGCTCCGGTGAGGGGATTTGAGCCGGACACGGCTTCCGGCGGCCCGACTTGAGCCGGACACGGCTTTCGTCGGGGTGCCTTGAGCCGGATCCGGGACTCAAGCCGAGAATCGGCGATCTTGAACGTTCAAGTCCCATTGAGGCCGAGGTCCGGCTCGTCGCGGTTCCGCAAGAGCCGTGTCCGGCTCAACACACCCCACCCCCACGGGACGAGCCGAAGCCTGTTCGGCCATACTGCCGTGGTGCACCGCCTCTCCTCCAGTGACCTCCGCCGCAGCCGGACCCACCTGACCTGGCTCAGGCTGGCCTGGCTGGTGGTGGCGATCATCGCCGGCATCTCGATCCTCGACCCCCTCGGCGCCTTGGAGTACCAGCGCCCCGCACTGTGGTCCGCCGCCTACGTCTCCACCGGCCTGGCGGTCACGCTGCTGACGACCTCGATCCTGGTGTGGCTCGCGCCCCGGTGGAGCCTGGCGACAGCGATGGCCTGCGCCGCCGTCGGGGTGGTCGCGGCCCAGGCGGAGTCGGCCTGGTGGTGGGCGGCGGGGCTGACCGCGACCGTGATGGTCGGGTTCGTTCTCGTGCGGGATTCGCGCTCCCGGCCCCGCGGGGACGTGGTGGTCCCCGCCACCGGTGTGCCGTTCGAAGGGTCCTGGGCCGCAACCCCGACGCTGCGTCGATGGCTCGGCGTCGGCGGGGTGGCGGCGGTCGTGGTGGCCGGCCTCGTCGGGCTTGCGATTCACCAGATGGAGACGCGGGACGCGGCCCGGTTCGAGGCCGGGGCGTCGCTGGTGAGCGTCCCCGTCTCCGCGATCGAGGAGGACGAGGACGGCTATCAGTACCTGACGGTGGTCCTCGACGGCGTGGACCGGGAGATCGAGAGCCCCTGGTACGACGACGTCGCGGTGGGTGATCAGGTGCAGGTCCTCACCGACGGGTCGCGCGCCGTGCTGGTCGGCGCCGGCCAGGACAATCCGGCGTGGCTCCTCGGCCTGGTGGCCGCGGTGCCCATGGCCGCGGCGGCGGTGTGGGGACGCTACGTCGCGCCGCACCGGCGGCGGGCCAGGCTGGTGGCGCAGGGCGCGCCCGGTGTGACGGTGCGGGTGGTGTGCAACGGCGAGATTGCGCTCGTGCTCCCCACGGACGCGGACTGGCCGATCCTGGAGCTCACCCACCTCGACGGCCTGGCGGACCGGGACAGGGTGGCCGAGGCCGTCGACGCTGCCGACGCATGGAAGCCGGAGGACGACGACGAGGAGTTGGCCGACATGCCCATGCCGGCCACGGCCATGGAAGTGGCGCACTGGGCCGACGACATTCACCATGAGGTCGTTGCCGAGGAGATGGCGAGCCTCACCGGCGAGGAGAAGGAGATGGCTGAGGCCGTCGTCGGCCCCGACACCAACGGCGCGGAGCCGTTCATCCTGGTCGGGGGCTGGGCCTACGGCTCCTCGGTGGCGTTGGCCAGGGCGACGGGGCAGGTCTGGCTGGCCGAGGTAGAGGAGCCCCAGCCGTTCAGGGGTCGACGGCGGTTCCTCCGGGCCATCAGGCCCGGGCAGCCGGGCTGGGAGGTGGACGAGGCGGCGCCCACCACGGTTCAGGAGAACCTGGCGCTGTGGGCACTGCGTCGCGGGCGGTGGACGCGCTGGGTGGCGGCGTTGGCCGTGGCGGGTGTGGGCGCGCTGGCGGTGCCCTTCATGCTCACGGAGGTGTGGGGCGACTGGTTCAACAACATCCGCCTGATCCTCGCCATCCTCGTGGTGATGACCGGGCCGTTCTGGGCGACGTCGTGGTCGTGGGGCGAGTTCAGCCGGTTCCGCCAGGGCTTCGGCTGGTACGGGCTTCTGCTCGACGACGTGGTGGGCCCCGCACGCGTCGACCTGATCGCGCCCGGCAGTCACGCCGTCGGCGTCCGCCTTCGCGCCCCGGAGGAGATGCTGAGCATCGACCCGGCCGTGGTGCGCCCCGGTGCCACCACCGAGGCCGCGGCGGCCGAGCTGCAGTCGTGGCTCGCCGCCGGCCAGCAGGGCACCAGGGGTGGGCGCCGCCCCACCCCGGCGCTCGTCGCGACGGCGCTGATGGTGGTGGCGTGGGCCGCGCAACTCCTGCCGCTCGCCCTCGGTTCGTAGCCCTCTGCGGGTCAGGACGTTGAGCCGGACACGGCTTTCAAGGGGGCTGCTTGAGCCGGACACAGCCTTCGATGAGGCTGGTTGAGCCGGACACGGCTCTCGACGCGTGAATCCCGCCTATTGATCGTTCAAGTCACAGCGACTCCGAAGCCAGGCTCAAACGCACTCGCCGAGAGCCGTGTCCGGCTCAAACCGCGGCCGAGGCGGAGGCCGATCACCCAGCCGGCGACCGGGGTGCTACTCGGCTGGAGCGGCGGGGTCCTCGACGACGGCGAGGAAGATCGGCCAGCGTGTCCGGGTGTCCAGGACCCGCATGATGTATGGCCGGTCCACCCAGAGCTCGGCGTCATAGGCAGGCATCCCCGTGCCGACGGCGCCCTCCGTCAGCACCGCCCCGACGGTGCCCTTCGGGCTGACCGTCAAGGTCACCTGCTGAACCAGCTGGCCCAGGGTGCCCCCGGGCACGATCATGCCCAGATCGGACAGGTCGATCCCGGCCTCCTTGACGGGTTGCAGAAGGTCCCAGGTCTGCTTCTGGTCCGACGTCGGCATGACGACGGAGACCTGGCCTTCGCCGGCGGCCTCCAGCCCCTCCGCGACGGCCACCAGATCGTCGGCGGTGAGTTCCCCCGGAGTCACCCCCGCTGAGGGGAGGATCACGTCCATCGCGAGCACGTCGTCGTACGGCAGGCGCACGGCAGCCCACCGCGACCCCTCCGCAAACCTGGCAGGAACGATCTCCGTCATGCCCGGCACCTCCGTCGGTGCGCCCCCGGTGGGGGTGAACGGCACCGGCCACTCGCTGGTGAAGGGGGTCCGCCATCTGGCCGCGAACAGCACCGCGTCCTGCAGCACCAGCCGGAGGTCCGGGGTGACCTCGATGGCGGACTTCTCGATCAACCCTGCGGTGTGCTTGTTCGCCCACGCGTCCAGCACCGCCTTGGCCCCGTCCCGGTCCACCCGCTCCACGCCTGAGTCGTAGAACCGCGACAGCCGGTCCAGGAACGCCTCCTCGACGATCGCGTCGTCCACGATCACGACCTGCGACGCCTGGTGGACGACGGGCTCCTCCGGAGGCTCCTTCTTGTCCACGCTTTCTGGAAGCGTGTCGTACCCGGCGAGGGCCTGCCTCAGCGCCGCGACGGCCGCGGACCGCTCGTCCCCGGCCAGGCCGATCGTCGAGTCGAGCGACGCGGCGCTCGCCCCGGCCGCACCCTCGCCCAGCATGGCTATGGCGGACATGAGCGAACTCGGCCCCAGGACCCGGTTGCCGGTCTTCCCGCCCAGCAACGCCCAGGCCAGCGACTCGGTGGCCGCGGATGCCGTCGGCACGCCGGACGTCCCAATGGGGAACTCCTCCGGCGGTTGTGTCCCGCGCACCTCGCCGGGCTCGGCCGCGGCGCAGGACGACAGTGAGATGGCAAGGGCCGCGAGTCCCGCGGCGGCCAAGAGTGATCGACGGCTGGGCATCGCTGGCCTCCTTCCCTCCAGCGTAGATCCGCATCCTCGCGAGGGTGCTGACGTGACCGGATCGTGATGTCGTGAGCAGATGCTCAGCATTCCGCCACCCGCCCATCGAAACCGATCCGAAGGGCTTAGGGTGGTCACATCGAAACCACTTCGGAAGTCAACGGCAAGTGATGGGACCGACAATGACCGTCGAGCGCGCTGAGCGGGCGAGCGAGATCATGACGCGTCTCACCGACGACGGCACCCTCTCGGTCTCCGCCCTGGCCGTCGAGCTCGGCGTTTCCGAGGTCACCATCCGGGGAGACCTCAGGAACCTCGAGGAGCGCGGCCTCCTGGTCCGCACCCGCGGCGGAGCCCGCCCCACCACGCTGAAATCCATCCTGCAGCGCGAGAAGCTCCACGTTGAGGCCAAGCAGCGCATCGCCGCCGCGGCTGCGGCGATGGTCCTGGACGACGACACGATCATGATCGAGGCAGGTACCACCACGGCCATGCTGGTGCGCAACCTCACCGGGCGCCGTGGCGTCCAGATCGTCACCAACTCGGCGCTGGCGTTCTCCACGGCCCGGATCAACCCCGCGCTCGGCGTCATCCTCACCGGGGGCGTGTTCCGCGCCGAGTCCGAGTCGTTCGTCGGCCCGCTCGCCGAGCGCGCCATCGCGGACTTCAACACCCGCCTGGCCTTCGTCGGCACGGACGGTTTCTCTCCCGAGCGGGGCCTCACAACGCGGTTCGTCGAGGGCGGCCAGGTTGCCTCACTCATGCGCGAGCGCGCCGAGGAGACCTGGCTGCTGGCCGATTCGTCGAAGTTCGGCCAGGCCGGCTTCGTCACCTTCCTGCCCTTGGCGGGCATCACCGGGGTCATCACCGACGACGGGCTCCCCGCGGGCGCCGTCGAGGCACTCCGGGAACACACCCAAGTACGCGTCGTCTAGTCAATCAACGAAGAAGAAGGACAACACCATGGCAACCGTCGTAGTCATGCCGCAGCTCGGCAACAGTGTCGAGTCGTGCCTGATCGTGTCGTGGCAGGTGAAGGTGGGCGACGAGATCGCCGAGAACGCCATCGTCTGCGAGGTCGAGACAGACAAGGCCTCCATGGAGGTCCCCTCCTCCGCGGCCGGTACCGTGCTGGCCCTGCTCTGGGCCGAGGGCGACGACGTCCCGGTCAAGGAGCCCCTGCTGGTGGTGGGCGCCGCCGGCGAGGACCCCAAGCCGGCGCTCGACGCGGCCGGCTGGAAGCGCGCCGACGGCGAGGCCGAGGCCACGCCCGCCACCGAGGCAGCTGCACCCGCCGTCGCGCCCGAACCCGGGGAGGCCCCTCAGACGGAGCGCACCGCGGCCACCGGCGCTTCGAGCCCCCGCGCCCGCAGCCTCGCCGCCGCCAACTCCCTCGACCTCGGCGCCGTCGCCGAGGGCTCCGGTCCCGGCGGCCGCGTCATCGAGCGCGACGTCAAGGATGCCCTCACCTCGGCCACCACCGGCGCCGCCCGCGCAGGAGCCCACGGCTCGGCCGCGCAGGGCACCGGGCTCGGCGGCCGCGTGACCACCGCCGATCTCGCCGCCCCGGCCGAGCCGGCCGCCGCGGCCGCCCCCGCGGCGACACGTCCGGCGAGCGCCGTCGACGCCGACTTCCCCGGCCCGTCGGAGGCCACCAAGGTCAAGGGTGTCCGCAAGGTCATCTCGGACCGGATGATGAACTCGCTGGCCACCTCGGCGCAGCTCACCTACACCACCACCGCGAACGCCCAGGGCCTGCTGGATCTGCGCAAGAAGCTGAAGAACTCGGACCCGTCGCTGGGCATGAACGGCGTCACCATCGGCGACCTGGTCGGCTACGCCGCCGTCCGCGCCGCCGCGAAGAACCCCTCGCACAACGCCCACCTGGCCGACGGCGTGCTCACCACCTTCGAGCGCGTCCACATGGGCTTCGCCTGCGACACCCCCCGCGGCCTCCTGGTGCCGACGGTGCGCAACGCGTCGCTGATGAGCCTGCGCGAGTTCTCCGCCGTCAGCAAGCAACTCGCCAACGAGGCCATCCAGGGCTCGATCAACCCCGATCTGCTGTCGGGCGCCACCTTCACGGTGTCCAACCTGGGCGGCTTCGGCATCGAGTCCTTCACCCCTCTGCTCAACGTGCCGCAGACCGCCATCCTCGGCGTGGACGCGATCTTCCCGCGGGTCAAGGTCAACGCCGACGGCTCCATCGGCGCCGAGCAGCGCATCGGCCTGTCGCTCACCGCGGACCACCGCGCCATCGACGGAGCAGACGCCGCCCGCTTCCTGCAGGACCTCGTGACGTTCATCGAGGCCATCGACATCACCGTGCTCGGCTGAGAGGAACAGACACACCCATGAGTGACTACGACGTCATCGTCCTGGGCGGGGGCCCCGGCGGCTACATCGCCGCCGAGCGCCTCGGCCACGCGGGGAAGAAGGTCCTCCTCATCGAGGCCGACGCCCTCGGCGGCACCTGCCTCAACGTGGGCTGCATCCCCACCAAGGCCCTGCTCAACGCGGCCAAGACCTACGAGCACGCCAAGCACGGCACCAACCTCGGCATCCACACCTCCGACATCACGGTGGACTGGACCGAGCTCCAGAAGTGGAAGGCCCAGACGGTCACCACGCTCGTCAAGGGCGTGGGCTTCGCGGAGAAGAAGGCCGGCGTCATCGTCGTCAAGGGCTACGGCACCTTTGACGGCCCCGGCAAGGTCACGGTCCGTTTCGACGCGGACGGCGCCTCCGGCTCCGGTCCGGCTCAACGAGCGGAGAGCTACACCTGCGACCACGTGATCCTCGCCACCGGCTCCGTCCCCGTGATGCCCCCCATCCCGGGCGCCAAGGACAACCCTCACGTGGTTGACTCCACCGGCATGCTGGCCGTCGAGACCATCCCGCCGCGCCTGGCCGTGATCGGTGGCGGCGTGATCGGGCTGGAGTTCGCCAGCTTGTTCGCCACGCTCGGCTCTGAGGTCACCGTCGTGGAGATGCTGCCCGAGATCGTGCCGTTCATGGACGCCGAGCTCGCGCCCATGCTCCGCAAGGCGCTCAGCAACGTGAACTTCAAGCTGTCCTGCAAGGTCACCGCCCTCGACGGCGGGACCGTCCGCTACACCACCGCCGACGGTGCCGACGAGGCCGTGGAGGCCGACGTCGTGCTCATGGCCGTGGGCCGCCGCCCCGCAGTCCAGGGTTGGGGCGCGGAGAACTCCGGCCTGGAGGTCTCCGGCAAGGGCGTGGTGGTCGACGACCGCATGCGCACCAACCTCCCGAACGTCTGGGCGATCGGCGACGTGACCGGCCGCTCCCTGCTGGCCCATGCCGCCTACCGCATGGGCGAGATCGCCGCGGCGAACATCCTCGACCCCGAGGCCCACCGCAGGGGCGAGGTCATGCGCTGGTCCACGATCCCGTGGGCGGTCTACTCCAGCCCGGAGGCCGCCGGCATCGGGCTCACCGAGGCCCAGGCCAAGGCCCAGGGCGGCAACGTGCAGACCGTCACCGTTCCAGGCGCCATGTCGGGCCGCTTCGTCGCGGAGAGCGGCGTCAAGGCCCACGGCGCCGCGAAGCTGGTCTACGACGGCGAGACCCTGCAGGTGCTCGGGGTCCACGTCGTGGGCAGCTACGCCTCCGAGATGATCTGGGGCGCCTCCGTGGTGCTCGAGACCGAACTCAACATCACCGACCTGCGCCAGGTCGTCTTCCCCCACCCCACCGTCAGCGAACTCATCCGAGAGGCGGCTTGGGCTGCCAAGGCCTGAGCGACCACCAGAAAGCTAGGAGCAGTCACACATGCCACGCACCCTCGTCGTCGACCCGAGCAACGTCCGCTCGGCGTCGTTCATCACCACGCCCGACATCCCCGTCAACCAGTACAAGCCCAACTTCGCCGCTGAGCTCGAGACTCACGGCAAGGACGGTCTGGTGGACATCCTCCACGACATGATCGCCGTGCGTCAGTTCGAGACCATGCTGAACTCGATCAAGACCACCGGCGCCTGGAACGGGGTGGAGTACAACCACCGCGGCCCCGCGCATCTCTCGATCGGGCAGGAGTCCGCCGTCGTCGGTCAGGCGTCGCAGCTCGACCCCACCGACTTCCTCTTCGGCTCGCACCGCAGCCACGGCGAGATCCTCGCCAAGTGCTACTCCGCGGCCCGCAAGCTCGACCCGGCCGAGCTTGAGAACATCATGAAGACCTTCCTCGACGGCGAGACCCTCGGCTTCGCGGAGAAGGTGGGCCACGACGGCCTGCTGGACCTGGCCGAGAACTTCATCCTCTACGGCACCGTCGCGGAGACCTTCGCCCGCAAGGCCGGCTTCAACCGCGGCCTCGGCGGCTCCATGCACGCCTTCTTCGCGCCCTTCGGCTCGATGCCCAACAACGCCATCGTGGGCGGCTCGGCCGACATCGCCACCGGCTCGGCTCTGTTCAAGCGGATCAACCGCCAGCCCGGCATCGTGATCGCCAACATCGGCGACGCCTCGATGGGCTGTGGGCCGGTGTGGGAGGCCATGATGATGGCCGCCATGGATCAGTACCGCACGCTGTGGAAGCACGGCGTGGACGGCAACCCGCCGATCTGGTTCAACTTCTTCAACAACTTCTACGGCATGGGCGGCCAGACCTCCGGCGAGACCATGGGCTACGACATCCTGGCCCGCGTCGGCGCCGGCGTGAACCCCGAGGCCATGCACTCGGAGCGCGTTGACGGCCTCAACCCGCTGGCCGTGGCAGACGCCGTCGCCCGCAAGCGCCAGATCCTCGAGTCCGGCAAGGGCCCGGTGCTCACCGACACGATCACCTACCGCTTCTCCGGTCACTCGCCTTCGGACGCCTCCAGCTACCGCACCCGCGAGGAAGTGGAGCTGTGGGAGACCCACGACGGCCTGAAGAACTACGCGGCCTACCTCGTCGAGAACAAGGTGCTCAGCCAGTCCGAGGTCGACGACATCCAGGCGAAGTTCGACGAGCGCCTCACGAAGATCATCGCCATCGCGACGAAGGACGAGGAGTCCAGCCCCCGCGTGGGCATGGACTTCATCGAGTCCGTCATGTTCTCCAACGGCAACGTGGAGGCCATGGCCGAGGGTGAGCCCGAGCTGCTCGAGCCGCTGGCCGAGAACGCCCGCGTCAAGTCCCTGAAGAACAAGGTGCGCAAGGCCACCGACGAGAACGGCAAGCCCGTTTCCAAGGCCAAGGCATACTCCTACCGCGACGCCCTGTTCGAGGCCGTGGCGCACCGCTTCGCCACCGACCCGACGATGGCGGGCTGGGGCGAGGAGAACCGTGACTGGGGGGGCGCGTTCGCCGTCTACCGCGGTCTCACCGAGCTGCTGCCGTACCACCGCCTGTTCAACTCGCCCATCTCCGAGGCCGCCATCATCGGCGCCGGCGTCGGCTACGCCCTCTCGGGTGGCCGCGCCATCGTCGAACTGATGTACTGCGACTTCCTGGGCCGCGCGGGCGACGAGATCTTCAACCAGGCCGCCAAGTGGCAGTCCATGTCTGCAGGCCTCCTGACGATGCCGCTGGTCATGCGGGTGTCCGTGGGCTCCAAGTACGGCGCCCAGCACTCGCAGGACTGGTCCGCGCTCGTGGCGCACATGCCCGGGCTCAAGGTCTACTACCCCTCCACCCCGTACGACGCCAAGGGCATGATGAACCTGGCGCTGCGCGGCACGGACCCGGTGATGTTCTTCGAGTCCCAGCTGCTGTACGACGTGGCCGAGCAGTTCGCGGCCGACGGCGTGCCGGAGGGCTACTACGAGGTGCCCGAGGGTGAGCCCGTCGTGCGCCGCGAGGGCACGGATCTGACCATCGCGGTGATCGGCCCCACGCTGTACCGCGTGATGGAGGCCGCGGACCTGCTGCAGGAGAAGTACGGCATCTCCACCGAGGTGATCGACCTGCGCTTCGTCGCCCCGCTCAACCTGGACCCGATCGTCGAGTCCGTGAAGAAGACGGGCCGCCTCGTGCTCACCTCCGACGCGGTGGACCGCGGCTCGTTCCTGCACAACGTGGCCTCGTCGATCCAGACCCTGGCGTTCGACCACCTGGACGCGCCTGTCACTGTCGTGGGCTCGCGCAACGCGATCACCCCCGCCGCCGAGCTGGAGAAGGAGTTCTTCCCGCAGCCCGACTGGCTGATCGACGCCATCCACGAGCGGATCCTCCCCCTCGCGGGCCACGTGCCGAGCACCAACCAGACCAACGCCGAGCTGGCGCGTCGCTCCCGGATGGGGCTCTGAGCCATGTCCCGCGACGCGATCAACGATCCGACGCTGCTGCCGGCAGAGCGCCTGGCTGCCCTGCGGGAGTACCTGCAGGGTGGCCCGGAGTTCCCGGAGTTCGTCACCGAGTCCAACAACCACGTCCACACCATCTACAGCTTCAGCCCCTACACGCCGGCCATGGCCGCGCTGCGGGCGCGTGAGGCCGGGCTGATGGTCGTGGGCTCCGTGGACCACGACTCGGCCGGTGCCGCCGCGGAGATGGCGGAGGCGGCCTCCCTGCTCGGCATGGGCGCCGTGACCGGCTTCGAGTGCCGCGTCTACGTGCACACGGCCGACGAGGTGGCCTCCGGCAACGCCCCGATGCACACCCGCAAGCTCAACAACCCGGACACCGCGGGCATCGCCTACATGACGGTGCAGGGCATCCCCGCCTCGTCGCGGGACAAGGTGGCCGAGTACCTGGTGCCCATCCGCGAGGCGCGCCTCAAGCGCACCGCGGCCATGGTGGAGCGGGCCAACGAGATCCTCGGCCGCCTCGGCGCGCCGCTGATCGACGTGGAGGCCGACATCGTCGCGCGCTCGCAGTTCCTGCGCGGCGGCACGGTGACCGAGCGTCACCTGCTGGCGGCCATGGCGTCGAAGCTCATCGAGCGGTTCGGGCCGGGGCAGTCCCTCGTCGACGGGCTGGCCGAGATGGGGCTCACCCTCTCCGGGAAGGTCGCGGACCAGCTGGCGGACCCGGACAACCCGCACCTGGTGTTCGACCTGCTGGGCGTCATGAAGGCCGAGTTCCTGGACCAGATCTACGTGGTGCCGGAGCGGCTCGAGGACGGAGGGGAGTGCCCGAGCATGGCGGAGGTGATCGCCTTCGCCAAGTCCGTGGGCGCCATCCCGGCCTACGCCTACCTGGGCGACGTCACCGCGTCGCCGACGGGGGACAAGAAGGCGGAGAAGTTCGAGGACGACTTCCTGGAGGAGTTGTTCGTCGAGCTGGAGCGCATGGGCATGCCGGCCATCACCTACATGCCGCCGCGCAACACGGCCGAGCAGATGGCGCGGGTGGCCGAGCTGGCCGCCGAGCACGGCCTGCTGGAGGTCTCCGGCGTGGACATCAACACCCCGCGTCAAGTGTTCAACTGCCCGGAGCTGCAGCGCCCCGAGCTGGCGCACCTCAACGACGCCACGTGGGCGATGGTCGCGCACGAGCAGCTGGCCAACGAGAGCGCGTCGCTGGGCCTGTTCTCGCCGGACTCGCCGCTGGCGGTCCTCCGGTTGACGGACCGGGTGGCGCGCTACGGGGCGCTCGGCCGGTCCCTGGTGGCCGGCGAGACCACCGTCGAGGAGAGCGTCAGTCAACTGAGGAGGGCTCTGGCATGAGCAGCATCGTCGACATCGCCCCGGTTGTCCGGGGCGCCTACCTGGCGAAGTACGGGGTCCCCGTCCTCCTGACCTCGCTGGCTGAGGTGCCGACGGAGTCGGCCTCGAAGCCTAAGAAGGTCTCCGTGATCGCAGACCTTCCCCAGGCCCTCGCCGACGCCGACCTCCCGCTCCCCGGCGACGTCGTCGTCGAGGTCGCGGGGGAGCGCTTCGCCTTCTCGGCGACCACCCTCGGTGACCTCACGCCTCTCCCCGGCGCCCGGACCGCGGAGGCGCGCAGCGCCGCCTCGCGGTCCGCGGTCGTCGCGGGGAAGGTCGCCGTCGTCACCGGCGGCGCCCAGGGCTTCGGCGCGGAGATCGTCCACGGCCTGATCGACTCGGGAGCCTTCGTCTACATCGCCGACCTCAACGGCGACGGCGCGGCGGCCCTGGCCGCCGAGCTCGGCGACCGCGCGGCCGCCATCACGGTCAACGTGGCCGACGAGGCCTCGGTGGCGGCGATGGCCGAGCAGATCGCGGCCACCACCGGCGGCCTCGACCTGGTGATCTCCAACGCGGGCATCGTCCGCGCCGGGGGAGTGCTGGAGCAGGAGCTGTCCGCGTTCGCGCTGACCACGGACATCAACTACACGGCGTTCTTCCTCGTCACCAAGCACCTGGGCCGCCTGCTGGCCGCCCAGCACAAGGCGGCACCGGGCTGGATGACCGACATCATCCAGATCAACTCGAAGTCCGGCCTCACCGGTTCGAACAAGAACGGCGCCTACGCCGGCTCGAAGTTCGGCGGCATCGGCCTGGTGCAGAGCTTCGCGCTGGAGCTCGTCGAGCACGGGGTGAAGGTCAACGCCATCTGCCCCGGCAACTTCTACGACGGCCCGCTCTGGTCGGACCCGGACCGGGGGCTGTTCGTGCAGTACCTGCGCTCCGGCAAGGTCCCGGGCGCGACCACCGTCGACGAGGTCCGCGAGTTCTACGAGGCCAAGGTGCCGCTGCGCCGTGGCACCACGGGCGGCGACGTCATGCGGGCGGTGTACTACATCGTCGAGCAGGCCTATGAGACCGGCCAGGCCATCCCGGTGACCGGCGGTCAGGTCATGCTCAGCAGCTGACCCCAGACGCCTGAGCGGCGGATCTGGTAGCGACTACGCGACCAGATCCGCCGCTCTGCGTTTCCGGCGCCGTCGTCGGCCACTATCCGGCAGTTCTGGTCGCGACTACGCGACCAGATCCGCCGCTCAGTGAATCCGTGCCCAGCGTCTATCCTCCCGGCGATCATCGGGCGGTAGTTCTGGTCGCGACTACGCCGCCAGATCCGCCGCCTTGGCGGGCGGGCATCGTGGGCAGGCCATTCTCTCGCCGTCCCAACCGCGGGCGGTCAGCGCGTCGGCCAGCTGGGCCGCGACGGCGCAGGCTTCGAGCGTCACCGACTGCCACCCGTAGCGCAGCGTGGCGGTCCCTTCGGCGATGAGGCGGGCGTTGTCGCGGGCCATGTCCTTGAACCATTCGGTGTGGTCCCTTATGCCGTCGAGCTCGACGGCGAGCCTCGCGTCGCGGAACAGCGCGTCCCCGCGCCCGACGACGCTGCGCACCTGCTTCTCGGGCACCGGGAGCCCATGGGGGAGCAGTACCTGGCTCTGGAAACGCCACTCCAGTGCACTCTCGATCCCATTGCCCGCGAAGCCGCACAACTCCTTGATGACCGCCGAGTGCCTGGTCCGTTGCCGCGCCGCCAGCGCCGCGAGGATCCTGGCAGGGGTGGTCCTGCTCTGCGCCAGCGCGCGCGCCACGGCCGCGATGGTCGCGTCCTCCGAGCTCACCCGGGCCAGATCGACCAGCGATGTCGCCACGGACGTCCGAGGTGGGCTGCCTATGCCGTTCCTCGTTCCTCGTCGGTACACCACGGTCCACTCCCCGACGGTGAAGCCGTCGTGCCTGGCCTCGGTCCAGACCGCGATCCGCGACGGGGCGTCCCGGACGGCGTCGTGGAGATGGGCAGCGGCGTCCTCGCCCAACACGGATCCACTCCCGCCGCGGAGAAGCCCGGCGTGGGCGGCCGCCAGCCAGGTCGCGCCGGAGGTCAGGTGCAGACCGTCAGCCGGATTGACCCACTCGCGCGCCATCCGTCGGACCACCGCCCTGGACAGCCCTCCGTCGATCAGCTGCGCGGTGGTGAGCACGCCCTCCTGGCGGCCCGCGAGCGCGCGGAGGCTCGGGGAGAGGTGTTGTCGCGGATGCATGGGCCCAGCCTGCCGAGCCGGCCTCACCGCGTCACCGGTTCGCTGGACACAGACAACACCTCAGGGCCACCTGACAACACCGTCGCGTCCCGGACAATCCTTGGGCGGCACTTCTGGCGGCGACTACGCCACCAGATCCGCCGGTCAGTGGTTTCTGGCCCGACGTCGCGCCGGACCGATCGTTGGGCGGCAGTTGTGGTCGCGACCACACCACACCAGATCCGCCGCCTTGGTCGGCGGGCGTGGCGTGATGCCGGTCCCGATGGCCGGTGGAGGCGTTTGGACTGCACCGCAGCGGGTACTGGCAAGTGTGGGAGGCCCGTCCGGCTGCCCATGACCGTAGGAGGAAAGATGAAGACAGCACGCGACATCATGACCACGCCGGTGGAGACCCTCGCGCCCACCGCGACCCTGACTGAGGCGGCCCGTCGGCTCAGGGACCTCAACGTCGGCTCGCTGCCCATCCTCGACGGCGACCGTCTGGCAGGCGTCGTCACCGACCGCGACATCGTGGTCCGGGGCGTCGCCGACGGGCTGGACCCGTCGAGCGCGACCGTCGCCGAGATTGCCACGGGTGACGTCGTGACCGTGGACGTCGACGACGATGCGGAGAAGGTGGCCCGCGTGATGGGCGAGCGGCAGGTCCGCAGGGTCCCCGTTGTCGACGGCGGAAGGCTCGTGGGCGTGATCGCCCAGGCCGACGTTGCCCGCGATCTCGACGCCCGCACCACCGGTGACGTCGTCGAGGACATCTCGCAGCGCTGACCCACGGCGCCGATCGTCCGACACTCGCGTGTGGGGAACTTGATCGGTCGGAGTCTTCGAAGCCGTCGAACCCTTCCCTTGCTTGAAGGGGAGGGGTACCGTGGACCCTGTCCTGTTACCTACATTTCGGGAGGCAAAGTATGGGCTGCGCACATCAGAATCAAGAGTCCACCGGTAAGGCCAATGAAGGCCCCGGCAGCTTGATCGAGAACGACGAGCTTCGCCGATAGGTTCAACTTCAGGGCAGAGCGTCACTGACGCCACGCCTGGCATTACCACGAGCGGGACGGGGTCGCCTTCGGGCGGCCCCGTCTCTGTGTCCCCGGCACATCAACCCTCGATCCATCCCGTCCCCTTCCCCCCCGGGCCTGACCGCACGGCGACCGCGCGTCCCGCCCCAGGGAGGACCTCGACACGGCCCATCCCTGCCGGTCGGCCCCAGCGCGCAGGTTGTGCGCATAGACCGACAGGTTGTGCGCACGCCCCCGACTCGCGATTTCGTGGCTGATTGAGTGTGTCTCGGCCCACGTGGCGTGACTCCGACTACCCGATATGTGCCTGCCGGCACGCCGAGGGAAGTGGTTCCACGAAGCGGGTGCCGAGTCCTTACCAGGGCCGTGACGGCCGGACGGGACGGGTGTGCGGACAGAAGCGTCCGCCTCCCGAGCCGCCACCGTCATCGGCCCGCGACACTCAACGAGGAGAGAGTGATGATGGTTCACCAGCACGCGATTGCGGGAGGCGTCCGATGAAGCGTTCTTCAGTTCGGATCATGGCCTTCGCCGGGATCGCCGCCATGGCACTCGCGGGATGCACCGCGGGCCCCGGGCAGTCCGAGTCCCCTGCGCCGACGTCAGAGTCGGCCGCCACCGGCAGCTACACCGAGCGCGAGGTCACCGACGGCGACACCACGTTCATGGTCGTCGAGAACCCCGGTGACGGTCCCGTCCTGTCCTACGGCTCCGAGAGCGGCATCACGCTGCTCGAAGAGGAGATCGACGGCGCCACCTACGCGTTCAAGGACATGAACGGCAACGGCGAGCTCGACACCTGGGAGGACTGGCGCGTCGAGGCGAGCGAGCGTGCCGCGGACCTCGCCGGGCAGATGTCCATCGAGCAGATCGCCGGGCTGATGCTGTTCAGCTCCCACGAGCGGACCCCCGCCGACGGCCTGACCGACGCGCAGAAGACCTACCTGACCGAGTCGAACCTGCGCAACGTGCTGAACGCCGCGGGCAGCGATGCCACCACCACCGTCCCGTGGGTCAACGAGATGCAGGCGTACGTGGAGACGCTCGCCACCGAGGAGACCCCCTACGTCCCGGTGAACTTCAGCTCCGACCCGCGCTCGACCGCCGGCTCCGGCGGCTACAACGCAGAGGGCGCGGACATCTCCCGCTGGCCCTCCAGCCTCGGCCTGGCCGCGACATTCAACGCGGAGCACACCAGCAACTACGGTGAGATGGCCTCCGCGGAATACCGCGCGCTGGGCATCGCCACGGCGCTGAGCCCCCAGATCGACCTCGCCACCGAGCCCCGCTGGCTGCGCGTCGGCGGGACCTTCGGCGAGGACGTCGCCCAGAACACCGAGCTGGCCGCGGCCTACGTGGACGGCTTCCAGGGCACCGGCGGCGAGGACGTCTGGGGCTCCGAGTCCGTCAACGCGATGATCAAGCACTGGGCCGGCGACGGGCCGGGCGAGGGTGGCCGTGAGGGCCACACCGATGCCGGCAAGTACGGCGTCTACCCCGGCGACAACTTCGACGAGCACGCCGCAGGCTTCCTGGGCTCGCTCGACTCGGCGGCCGTCATGACCGCCTACTCCATCGCCCTGGACGCGAACGGCGAGCCGCTGTTCGGCGAGCGCGTCGGCACCGCCTACGACAACGGGCGCATGTCGATCCTGCGTGAGGACAACGGCTACGAGGGCGTCGTCGTCACCGACTGGGGCGTCATGAGCGGCGCCAACGACGAGGGCGCGTTCTTCGGTATGGCGTGGGGCGCAGAGGACCTCGCTCCCGCGGAGCGCTACCTCGAGGTGCTCGGCACGGGCCACGACATGTTCGGCGGCGTCAACGACGCCACCTTCATCCTCGAGGCCGCTGAGCTGTGGCAGCAGAAGTTCGAGGCCGGCGAGCTCGAGGTCGACGCCGAGACCCGCTTCCAGGAGTCGGGCGCGCGCATCCTCTCGATGCTCTTCAACCCGGGCCTCTACGAGAGCGCCTTCCTCGATCCCGAGGTCTCGTCCGAGATCCTGGCCAGCGACGACAAGGTTGCGGCCGGCTACGCCGCGCAGCTCGACTCGGTCGTGATGGTCAAGAACGACGGCGGCACCATCGCCGCAGCCGAGGCCGCAGACTGGTCCGACAGGACCGTCTACATCCCGCGGTCCTACAGCAACGGCTTCGCCAGCGCCTTCGGCCCCGGCGAGTACACCGAGGGTCCGAGCATCGACGTCGAGACGGCCGAGCAGTTCTTCGGAACCGTCGTCACCGACGAGGCCGTGACGGACGCCGACGGCGTGGTCACCAGCTACACCGCTCCCGACCTCAGCAATGTGGACCTCGTGCTGGTGGGCATGGACAGCCCGGACAACGGCGGCAACTTCTCCAACATCGGCCACGACCTCGAGACCGACGAGTGGTACCCGCTGTCCCTCCAGTACCGCCCCTACACCGCCGACGGCGAGAACGTGCGCAAGGAGTCCATCTCGGGTGACATCCTTCCGGACGGCACCAAGCAGAACCGCTCCTACTTCGGCAACACCTCGCGGATCGCGAACGAGGCCGACCTGGATTCGTTCGAGCGGGCCGTCGCGGCCGTCGAGGCCAGCGGCAAGGACATCCCCGTGGTGACCGTCCTCAAGGCGACCAACCCCGTGATCCCGGCCGAGTTCGAGGCCAAGTCCGATGCGATCGTCGTCGGCTTCGGCACGAGCGACCAGGCCCTCATCGAGGTCTCCCTGGGCCTGTACGAGCCCAAGGGCCGCCTGCCGATCCAGTTCCCGATCAACATGGACACCGTCGAGGCCCAGCAGGAGGACGTCGCCAAGGACATGACCCCCTACACCGACGCCAACGGCAACGTGTACGACTATGGCTTCGGCCTGAACTACGCCGGCCCCATCGCCGGCTGACGCCAACCGCCACAGGGGTGGGAGAAAGGAAAAAACGGCGGACAACACCACCCAAACCATAAGGGAACAACCAA